>JAFEAS010000051.1:13976-28892 GCA_018266315.1 Chloroflexi bacterium SZAS-1
GCGGGCCTGGTAATTTATACCGTGTCGCTGCTGCTGAGCTGAGTAGCCGCAGGCTTCTGGGCCACCAGGATCGCGTACATCGTTGCAATCGATTCGATGTGCCCGTCGACCACCCGCATGTGGAAGGCGCGGCGGCATGCTTCTGGCGCCGCCGCAAGCCATTGTTCAAGCGCAGCACGTTCGGCGGCAGGCATCTGCATGCGCTCAACCCACGGCCCAAATGCGAACGATTTTGTTGCGAGCGGGTCGGCGTGCGTCAGCACTAGCCCGGCGGCTTCGATCCAGCCGTGCCACTCGCTCAGCGTGTATGCCCGGACATGGCTAGGGTCGCGCCATTGCTCGAAGCGATTCATGAACGCGTCGAGCTCAGCATCTTCGGGGGCCATATTATCGTTCAGGACAAACTGCCCGCCGGGCCGCAGCACGCGCGCGACTTCGCGTACATATTGCGCCGGGTTGGGGAAGTGATGTGGGGCAATTCGTGTTGTCACCATGTCAAAGCTTGCATTGCCGAACGGCAGGGCTTCGGCGTCGGCCAGCTCGAAGCGCACATTTGCCGCACCCTGCCCACGCACAAACGCCTCGGCGGCGGCCAGCATAGCGGGCGTGAGGTCGGTGGCGACGACGCTGTGAACGTGGGGCGCAAATGCGAGTGCGGTGTGCCCGCCGCCGGTCGCAATATCCAGGACATCCTCGTGGCCCTGCGTCCGGGCTAATGCAACCATACGCGCCAGGTCGTCGCCATGGGCATGGCTTGCGCTGGTGACGTAGCTCTGGGCGGCGGCACCAAAATGCTGCTGCACCCGCTGCTTGATCATATCACTTTCCATAGGTGTGTCCTCCTGATAGTTCACAATTTATGCCGTCGTCCGTGTCGTGGTTGGATGCTGCTCAAGGCTAAAGCCAGCTGCTCGTCGGCGGCTAGACAAAGTATAGGTGCTGCGTTACTATAACTCAAACTGATATTCTTAATCTGTTTGATAGAAGCTATCAATGGCCCGCCATGGATATTCCAAAATTGCGGATTTTTGCCACGGTAGCGCGGCTGGGCAATTTCACGCGCGCTGCCGAGCTGCTGTACCTGACACAGCCAACCGTTTCGCAGCAGCTCGCGACACTTGAGGCGCAGATTGGTGCGCCGCTCATTGAGCGACTGCCGCGCCGCCAGCGGCTGACTCCGGCGGGCGAGGCGCTGCTGCCCTATGCCGAGCAAATACTGGCGCTGGCCGATGCTGCTGCCGAGGCGGCGCGTGCCGCCGCTGGTCTGGCCGATCGCACGCTGCGGTTGGGGGCGGGCCACACCCTGGCAACCTACCTGCTGCCGGATCTATTGGGTAATTATCGGGCGCAGTTTCCGAACTGCGCGGTGCGCATCACGGTGGGCAATACCGCCGAGCTGCTGGAACTAGTGGCGGCTGGCGCAGTTGAATTAGCGCTAGTAGGTTCACCCGCAAGCCATCCGCAGCTGAGCGTTACGCCGTTTATGCACGATCAGCTGGTAGTAATTGTTGCGCCTGATGACGTATGGGCTACGCGCGAAGGCGTAGTGCTTGACGAGCTGTGCAGCCGGGTGCTGCTTACCCGCGAGCCAGGCTCGGCGCTGCACGCCTCGGTTGAGCGATTGCTTGGCACGCCCGCGCTAGCTGGCGATAATGTCATTCTGCTGGGCGAAACCGAAGCGATTAAGCGCAGCGTTGAGGCCGGGCTGGGCGTGGCGCTAGTGCAGGGCATTGCCGTCGAGCGCGAAGTAGCACAGGGTAACCTGCGCGCCCTGGCGCTGCTGGGGGCCGACGATACGCGCACCTATAACTATGCGCAGCGGGCTGGGCGCGAGCTATCGGCGGCGGCGCGCGGGTTGGTGGCGCTGCTGACTTCGCGTAAGCTTACGGGTTAACGTTCAACCTACTCATTACGGCGCAGGCGTTGAGTGAGGCGGGCATAGAAGGTGCTGGGCGGATGCACGCGCGCGAACAGGCAGGTTTGCTGCGCGCGGCGAATTTCTACTACATCGCCCTCGTGAAGCGGCATGCTGGTGCGGCCATCGGCGGAAAAAGCGGCGGCATGGCGGCTGCGCAGCCGCAAGCGAATTACTGCGTCTTCGTGCAGCACCAGCGAGGGGATATTTGTCAGATGCGCCGCGATGGGTACGAGCACCAGCGCATGCGAGCGCGGATCGATCAGGGGGCCGCCCGCTGCGAGTGCGTAGGCGGTTGAGCCGGTGGCGGTTGCGGCGATAATGCCATCGGCGTGATAGGTTGTGAGCGGCGCGTTGTAGATTTCGACATCGATCGATACGACCCGGTTGATCTCGCCGCGCGCAACCAGAATTTCGTTGAGTGCCAGCACGGTTTCGTTCTGGCCGCTATGCCCATCGTGGCGAATGGTCGCCTCAATCAGGGTGCGCTCATCGTGCCAGCCATTCCCGGCCAGCAAATACTCAAGGCCGTTAATCAGCTCTTCGGGCTGTAGCTCGGCCATGAAGCTAAGCCGCCCCAGTGCGACCGGCAGCACCGGAATGCCATACGGAATCGCTAGGCGCGCCGCCCGCAATACCGTACCGTCGCCGCCCAGCGCAATCAATAGCTCTAAACCTTCGACACGGTGCGGGTCTTCGCGGCCTTCGTGTGAAACGCCGCGCCAGGTGTTGATGCCGCGCGCGCTCAGCCACTCCGCGAGTTCGAGCGAGATGCGCGTGGAGGCATCGGAAAATGGGTTATACAGCACTCCGATGCGTTGCATAGTGTTTCCTCAACTTCAATTTGGGTTACCAGCAAGGGAATTATAGGGCGTTCATAATTGCCTGGGCAATGCCTGAAATAGCCTCTACCTGGGCAAAGGCTGCTGCGCCCGGGCCAACGGCGAGCAGTGGCACCGGGTTGCGCGTATGCACTGGCTCGGCCAGGCTCTCGACATTGCCATGATCGCTGGTGATGAGTACTGTGTCGCCGGGGCGGAGCACACCAAGCACGCCACCAATCAGGCCATCCAGCAAGGCCATTACCACCTGAACCTGCGATTCAATGCCCGGTGTATCGTTACGAGCTTCAGGCGTCAGCCGCCCATGCCCGGCCAAATCGGGCAAAAAGCTTTCGTAGAACACGAACTCGTGGTCAGTGGCGAGCGCGGCCAGGTTGGCACCGGCCTCTGCCGGGTGTACCAGCGGAATGTTCATGTCAGGCTCGCGTAGCTGCATCGCTGCATTCGTCACATCCCACGATACGGCCTGCCCGTCGCGCAGGTCATTGCCGTCGCGGAAACGTAGCCCGGCACCTTCGGCAGCGATAACACTGGCCGATTTGCGGATACGCCGTGCCGCCAGCGCCTGCCAGTAGCCTGGGCCGAAGGCATTGGCAAAGGTTGCCCGCCCGCCACGCGCGAGTACCTGCCGGAAGATGCTTTGTTCAGCTAGCAGTGGGCGTAGCGCTACCGGTGGAAAGTGTGGCTGGTGCCGACCGTGCAGCGCGGCAGCATTCACCCCGGCCAGCAGCGCAGTATGGCCGGTGCCGCTTTGTGGCAACCCTGGTACTCCAAGTGTCGCGTCGATGGGTTTGAACAGCATGCGCTGTGTGCTGCTGATACGCTGCGTGGCCTGTTCGAGCGTGAGTGGGCCGCCCAGGAGCGCGTGCAGCGCTGGTGTAGCCGCCGCCGCAAGTGGGTTATCGTGAGTCGCAGGTGCTAGCCCCACGCCATCGAGAAAGACAAACACGACGCTCATAATAACATGATGCTTACTGCGCATTTATTGCGCCAATATTTTGACACCTAACGTGCAAAAATAATAGACAAACCCGGTGCTTCAACGCGCAAGTATATGCGATTGCATAGCGATGCGCAATATTTGACAGCCTCTAAGCCTTGCAGTATAATGCGCAAAGTGTAAAACTTATTTTACCCCGCTAGCGGCTCACCTCCCGCACCTCGCCCGCACCAACGACGAGATCATCAGGAGCTAGCCGACCAGCGCGGAGCCTTCGCGGGCACCGGCACTGGGCGTCAGCAGGGCCTGTTCAGCGCTATTACGCGGTGTACAGCCCGGTTTTAGCTGGGCAGCGCTCGAAGCCCTCGGTTCCCACCGCTTTGCGAAGGCTTGATTTCGTATCTGTCGTGAGAAAGCGGGCGGCAGACTATCTTTAATCAAAATCCCGGAGGTTGCCTCAATGACTTTGTCTTCTAGTAGCGACATGTATGATGTTGAAGATCTTGATTGGACTCAGCTACTCGATGAGTACGATTACGCCCGCCCCCAGCGCGGCGAGCTGCGCGATGGCGTTGTGATGCAGATCGAGGATAACGGCGTGCTCGTGTCGATCGGCACGAAGCGCGAGGGCGTTATCCCGCAGCAGGATCTGCGCCAGATGGGCGACGAGTACCTGAGCACCTTGAAGGTCGGCGCGCCGATCCAGGTGTATGTTCAGGATCCTGAAAATAAAGAAGGCGATCTGGTGCTTTCGCTGACGATGGTGCAGGTCGCGAAAGATTGGGAAGAGGCCGCGCGGCTCCAGGGCGAGGGCGGCATCATCCAGGGCCAGGTCATCGGCTATAACAAGGGTGGCTTGCTGGTGCAGTTCAACCGCATTCGCGGCTTTGTGCCCGCCTCGCAGGTGGCTCAGCTGCATGGCCGCACCGCTTCGGAAGAGCGCCAGCAGGCGCTACAGCGCATGGTCGGCCAGACCATACCGCTGAAGGTGATCGAAGTTGACCGCGAGCGCAACCGCCTGGTACTTTCCGAGCGCAGCGCAACCCAGGAATGGCGCAAGGCCCAGAAGCATCGGTTGCTCACCGAGCTTCAGCCCGGCGATATTCTCACTGGCCGCGTGAACCAGCTGACCAACTTCGGCGCGTTCATTGACCTGGGCGGTGCCGATGGTCTGGCGCACATTTCCGAGCTGTCGTGGCAGCGCGTAAACCATCCGCGCGAGGTGCTGACGCCCGGCCAGGAAGTGAAGGTGATGGTCGTCGAGATCGACGCCGAGCGCGAGCGGATTGGCCTGAGCCTGCGCCGCCTGCAATCGAACCCGTGGGAGTCGATCGACCAGCGCTACAGCCTGGGCCAGGTGGTGAGCGGGCCGGTGACGAACGTGGCCCCATTTGGCGCGTTTGTGCAGATCGAAGAGGCGGTCGAGGGCCTGATTCACGCCAGCGAGCTGGATGTTGATCCGCAAGCCCAGCCACGTGATCTGCTCCAGCCCGGCCAGACGGTGACGGCCAAGATCATTAGCCTCGACAAGCAGCGCCAGCGTATGGGCCTGAGCCTGCGCCGCGTCGGCGAAACCGAGCGCAGCCCGAGTGCCGAGCCTGAGAAGAGCGCGTAACGTTCATATTCACGTAACTGCACAGACCCGAAGGCGTATCAGCTGCCTTCGGGTCTGTGTTTTTTACGCACTGTATTCGGCGAACTGGCGATCAGAATGCGCTATTCGAACTTTGTTCTTCTTGACACAAGGGGCAAAGCAAGTATAATGCAGGGCGCATAAGCTTACTCGGCACAGTCGGTATCAGGTGGGTGCGCGGCGTTGCAACCTGCGCGGCGGAATGGCATAGCACCAACCTGCGGCTAGCACCCCGCAAACGAAGGAGCGTGCTCGATGCTCTCGGATTATTTGCCAATACTGGTTATATTCCTGGTCGCCCTCTTTATCGCAGTATTTGTAATCGTTGCCTCGGGCGTGCTTGGCCCGCAGCGCCCCACCAAGCGTAAGCTCATGCCTTACGAATCGGGTATGGAGCCGATCGGTTCCGCACAGCGGCGATTTCCGATTAAGTTCAACCTTGTCGCAATGATCTTCATTCTGTTCGATATTGAAGTCATCTTCTTCTTCCCCTATGCCTTAGTGTATAAGCGGCTCGGCGTCTTTGGGCTGATCGAAATTGGCCTGTTTATGCTCATCCTTCTGCTCGGCTTCATTTACATCTGGAAAAAAGGGGCGCTCGAATGGGATTAGAAGAAAAAGCCGGCGATATGGGCATTGTCACCACCTCGCTTGAAACGGTGGTGAACTGGGGCCGCACTAATGCGATGTGGCCGCTGCTCTTTGGTCTGGCCTGCTGCGCGATCGAGATGATGGGTTCGCAAGCAGCTAATTACGACCTCTCGCGCTTTGGCATGGAGATTAACCGCGCCTCGCCGCGCCAGGCCGATCTGATTATTGTGGCTGGCCGGGTATCGCGCAAAATGGCTCCGGTGGTGCGCCGCCTGTACGACCAGATGAGCGACCCGAAGTGGGTGATTGCAATGGGCGACTGCGCTTCGTGCGCGGGCGTGTTCAATAACTATGCGATCGTCCAGGGCGTTGATGAGGTTGTGCCCGTCGATGTGTATGTTGCTGGTTGCCCACCCCGCCCCGAAGCATTGATTTACGGCATCATGCAGCTGCACGAGAAGGTGAAGCGCATGCGCATCAACGGTGAGCTGCGCCCGCTCGAAAAGCGCGAAAAGATTTACGCCTAGCGATTTTGGATTTGCGGTTTTGGATTTATGATTGGCGGCGGAATGCGCTCAATCGGTCATCCAAAACCATCAATCGCCAATCTTACATGGGGTTGTATGGATAACGCAACAGTGCTTGAGCGGCTGCGGGGTGCGCTGCCTACGGCAGTTGAAAATAGCAGCGAGAGTCGAGGCGAACTGAGCATCTTCGTGCGGCGCGACGCGATTGTGGATGTGACGCGCTTTTTGCGCGACGACCCGACGCTGAGCTATAACTTCCTCGAAAATCTGTGTGGTGTCGATTACCTGGGCCGCACGCCACGCTTCGAAGTCGTCTATCACCTGCTTTCACATAAGAACCGCCATCGTATCTGTCTGAAAGTCGGCGCGAACGAGGGCGAAGCGGTGCCTACGCTCACCGGCCTGTGGGCCACCGCTAACTGGCAAGAGCGCGAAGCCTACGATCTGATGGGTATTCCCTTTGCTGGTCACCCCGGGTTGCAGCGCATTCTGCTGCCCGATGATTGGGAAGGCCACCCGTTGCGGAAAGATGTGCCGCTCGGTGGGGAAGAAGTCGCGTTTACGTTTAATGAGGATCAGATCTACGCGCACAAGCCGTTCGCGAAAGAATGACGACCGACGGCCGATAGCCGACGACCGAGGACGAGCGTTTTCGGTGGCCGGTAGTTCGGTGTCAGTGGTCGGAGGAATCATATGACAGCAGTTGCCGACCCACCAACCGTGGCTGCGTACCCATATACCGTCCCTTCGCCGCAAGAGATAACCAGGCCAGCGTTGGCGGGTGGCCGCGATACGATGGTGCTCAACATGGGGCCACACCACCCCAGCACTCACGGCGTGCTGCGCCTGGTAGTGGAGCTGGATGGTGAAACCGTTGTCAATGTTGCGCCCGACATCGGCTTTCTCCATACCGGTGTTGAAAAGACTATGGAAAGCAAAACGTACCAGAAAGCGGTCGTTTTGACTGACCGGATGGACTACCTCGCGCCACTATCGAATAACCTGAGCTATGTGCTGGCGGTAGAGAAATTGCTGAGCTGCGTAGTGCCGCCGCGCGCGCAAATTGCACGGGTTGTGCTTACCGAGCTACAGCGCATTGCGAGCCACTTGGTGTGGCTTGGCTCGCACGCCCTCGATCTCTCGGCCATGAGTGTATTTCTGTACGCCTTCCGCGAGCGCGAGCAGATTCTCGATATCTTCGAGCTGGTATCGGGCGCGCGCCTGATGACGAGCTACTTCCGGGTTGGCGGCCTGGCCTACGATCTGCCCGACGATTTTACCCCGACGGTTGAAGCCTTCCTCGACATTATGCCCGGTGCCGCCGACGAGTACGAGGCGCTGCTGAGCGGTAACCCGGTATGGCTTGAGCGTACCGTTGATGTTGGCGTGATTGATGCCGACGCGGCGATTGCCTTTGGCGTCAGTGGCCCAATGTTGCGCGCGGCGGGTATCCCATGGGATCTGCGCAAGGACATGCCGTACTCAAGCTATGAGCTGTTCGATTTCGACATCCCGATCGCCAAGAAGGGCGATATTTACGATCGCTACCTGGTGCGTATGGCTGAGATTCGCGAGAGCGTGAAGATTTGTCGCCAGGGCTTGCAGCGCCTGAAAGACCTTGGCCCCGGCCCCTTCACAACGACCGATCGCAAAATCTCGCCGCCCCCGAAGACCGAAATTACCCATAGCATGGAATCGCTCATTCACCACTTTAAGCTGTGGACCGAGGGCTTTAAGCCGCCAATCGGTGATGCCTATGTGGGAATTGAGTCGCCGCGTGGCGAGCTAGGCACATATATTGTCAGCGATGGCAGCCCGAAGCCGTATCGCGTCCATTTCCGCGCGCCCTCGTTCGTCAACCTGCAGGCATTGCCGCACGCGGCAAAGGGGCGGCTCATGGCCGATCTGGTGGCGCTGATTGCCTCGATGGATCCAGTGCTGGGCGATGTCGATCGGTAGAGTAAGTGCTGCTGGTAGTGCCCGCCGCGCGCTGCTGGGCACGAAAGCGGCAAACCTGCCAAACAACGTATTCACGTAGCTAGGGAACGATATGGCTCTTAGAGATAATCACGGCCCCGCGATCGACGAGATTCTCGCGCGCTATGCCCAGCGCCGCAGTGCCGTTATTCCGTTGCTGTACATCGCACAGGATGAGTATGGCCACCTCACCGATGAGGCTATTCGCGAGGTTGCAGCGATTCTTGAACTCCCGCCAACCGATGTATTCGAGGTGGTGGGCTTTTACACGCTGTTCTACGATAAGCCGGTAGGCACGTGGGTGTTACAGGTATGCGATGATGTGCCCTGCTGTTTCCTGGGCGCTGAGCAGCTTGTCGAGACGCTTGAGTCCAAGCTGGGCATTGTGGCGGATCAGACGACCGACGATAAGATGTTTACATTGCAGCGCGTAAAGTGCCTGGCCGACTGTGACCGCGCGCCGATGTTACAGGCCAACCTCGAATATTTTCGCAACCTCGATACGCCCGAAAAAGTTGATGCGCTGCTCACCGAGCTGCGCCAGCGTGCCGCCAGTGGCGAGGTGCTGAGCGTCTCGGGGCGCTTTGCCAAGGGGTAGGTTTTTCTGAAACTAGACCACAGCCTATACCTTCAGGGGTGGTTATACCGCCCCCGATTGTTTTTGCCCTACGCATCAAATCCGCCCAGCAAATCGCGCAGCTTCATTAACCCCATCCGCACCCGCGACTTGATTGTTCCCACGGGAACGCCCAGCTGTGTCGCGATCTCGGTGTGGGTAAGCCCGCCATAATACCCCAGCTCAAGCGCCTGGCGCTGATTGGTGGGCAGCTCGGCCAGTGCCGCGCGCATAACCGTGCGCAGCATCAACATATCGGTAGCGCTTTCGTGCGCTATCGCCCCCTTGTTTACCCACTCGTTGTCAAGCACATCCTCGCGCGCGCGCGCCCGGAAGCGCCGTGAACGTGTGGCATCGATGGCGCGGTGGCGGGCAATCCCTACCAGCCAGGCCGCAAAGCTGCCATTTGGCTGAAAGCTGCTGGCCGACTGCCAGACCGCCTGAAACACATCCTGTACCACCTCTTCGGCCAGCTCGCGCTCGCCCACAACCCGCAGCGCAATCGCGAAAATCAGCCGGTAGTAGCGTTCGTAGATCGTACTGAGGGCTGGCTCCTCGCGCCAGCAAATACGTGCAAGCAGCTCTTCATCGGATGGCAGACCCACGGCGAATGTGCGTGGGGCGGATGGAGTACGAATCGGTTCCACGCGTCGTTTCCCTTCTGTGCGGTTGATTGATGGTGTGAGCGCTACCGCATTCAGCATGGAACACCTGCCTTTCTGGTATCGCAGCTCCGTGGCGATGCCGTTGCCGTGAAAACAGGATCTGCGGGTTGTTTCGTGAGCCTGGGTTAGCTCGCTCGAATGGCGCTAGTGTAGCGGTGGCTTCATAGCGCAGTCTTGAACGAGTCCTACTCGGCTCGTATTTGCCCGCAATTGCATGAACAAAGAGGTAGGTACGGCAATGGGTGGGGCCATGCACCACATTCGTGCGGCACATACATCCACCAGGCCAATTTGCTTCGCATTGATTTTCAGAGCCACACAAATTAAATAAATCGGCACTTTTATTCCTGGCAATACGCAAAAGAATAACAATAGCGTAGTGCACTAGGAAGAAACGAAAATGCAGTAAACCTGCAAATGTGGCAGGCGGGCTACTGCATGCGCAAAAGTGTTGGTTTTTTATATGAAAGGGGGTGAAATTGAGGATTACGATAGATATTGCATTGGAAAAATACGTTGATACATCTATAAGGAGTAAAAACTCGTGAAACGAAAGGCTATCCTCTCAATCTTCGCGCTCATGGGTATCGTTGCTATGCTAGTAGCGCTCGCACCGGCGGGCACGCAGGCATCGAGCCACCGCGAAGCACCGCTGATCAGCAAAGACCCGGGCGCTGATAACACCGACCTGTACGCCTTCGTCAGCCCCGACAAGCCCGACACGGTGACGATTATCGCCAACTACATCCCGCTGGAAGAACCTGCTGGTGGCCCAAACTTCGCCGCGTTCGATGATGACGTGCTGTATGAGATCAAAATCGACAACAGCGGCGACAGCAAGGAAGACATTACCTATCAATTCCGCTTTAAAACCAAGCTGCGCAACCCGAACACCTTCCTATATAACGTTGGCCCAATTACCGCTCTCGACGACAAGAACTGGAACATGCCGCAGTTCTACGATGTAACGCGTATCAAGAACGGCAAAACCAGCAAGATCGGCGAGAATATCCCCACGCCACCAGTGAACGTTGGCCCGCGCTCGACGCCGAACTACGAGGCACTAGCCGCCGCTGCTGTGCGCAAAATATCTGACAATGTGATGGTATTTGCTGGCCAGCGCGACGACCCGTTCTTCGTCGACCTCGGTTCGATCTTCGACCTGGCGGGTTTGCGGCCATTCAATGGTGCGCACCTGCTACCACTGGCTACTGCCCCCGGCGTCGATGGCGTGGGCGGCTACAACACCCACACGATCGCCATCCAGGTGCCGATTAAAGACCTGACCCGCACCGGTAAGAAGCCTGCCGCCAACGATCCGGCTGCGACAATTGGCATCTACGCCAGCGCCAGCCGCATGAGCCACCGCGTGCTGCGCGCCGATGGCACCGTGCGCGATTCGGGCAAGTATGTGCAGGTATCGCGCCTGGGCAACCCGCTCATCAATGAGGTCATCATCCCGCTAGGTAAGAAGGACTACTGGAACGCCAGCGACCCATCGAACGACAAACAGTTCCTCAAGAACTATGAAACCCCCGAGCTGGCGGGCATTGTGAACCTGCTGTATGGCACCGCACTTGGCTCGCTGGGCGGCGCACCGGCGCGCACCACTGGCCGCACCGATCTCTCGCTCATTCTGCTCACTGGCGTGCCGGGTCTGAACTTCACTGGCAAAACGCCCGCCGACCTGCTGCGCCTGAATGTGGGTATTGCGCCAACCGCCGACGTAGGCAAGGGCGACGTACTGGGCGTGCTGAATGGCGACCTGGCGGGCTTCCCGAATGGCCGCCGCCTGGAAGACGATGTGACCGACATTGAGCTGCGCGCCGTGGCCGACGGCTATGGCTCCTTCCTGAATGGCGCGTTTGGCCTGCCAAACAACAGCCCGAACAACGCGGTGGGCGATGGCGTGAACCAGAACGATCTGCCATTCCTGAGCAGCTTCCCGTATGTGGCGACGCCGCACCAGGGCTACGAGCACACGCACCACCAGGTTGGCAGCACCAGCACACCAGCCATTAAATAGGCAAGCGGCGTAGCGGTCTGGGGGCGATAAACCCCCAGACCCTACAAACCAGCAAAGTCCGCCGCAGGCGAAATCTAAACTAAAGAGGAAAAAATGCGCCTCTCAGCAATCAAAGCGACTCTGCTATGCCTCGCAATGGCCCTGGCGGCTGCCAGCGCCTACGGCCTGTGGCGCGCCTACACGGCTGCGCAGGTGCCGCCGCTTGCCACGCAGCGCCTCGCCGCCGCCCAGCGCCCGGTCGATACGACTGACCAGCTGATCTGGGATTACCAGCAGCGCGTGCGCCAGAACCCGGACGATGTGCAAAGCTATGCAGTGCTGGGTGCAGCCTACTTACAGAAGGCGCGCGATACCGGCGACCCAACCTTCTACGGCAAGGCCCAGGCGGTAATTGATACGGCGCTCAAGCACGAGCCCCAGAATGTCGATGCGCTGATTGGCGCGGGTACACTGGCGAATGCGCGCCACCAGTTCCACGATGCGCTGCGGCTGGGCGAGCAGGCCCGCGCGCTCAACCCGACGGTGCCGCGGGTGTACGGCGTTATCGCCGATGCGCAGACCGAGCTTGGTATGTACGACCAGGCGATTCAAACCCTGCAAACCATGATCGACATGCGCCCCGACCTCAGCTCGTTCAGCCGGGTGTCGTATGCGCGTGAGCTGCACGGCGACCTCGACGGCGCGATTGCGATGATGCAGGCGGCGGTGCAGGCGGGCGGCCCGGCCAGCGAAAACAGCGCCTGGGTACGCGTGCAGTTGGGCAATCTGTTCTTCGCGCAGGGCGACCTTGCCGCCGCCGAGCAGCAGTACCAGGGCACACTTACGCTGCTGCCCGACTATGTGTATGCCCAGGCTGGCCTGGCGCGGGTGCGTGCGGCGCAGGGGCAGGTACGCGCGGCGGTCGCGCTGTATCAGCAGTCGATTGCGCGCATGCCACTGCCCGAGTTTGTAATTGGCCTGGGCGAGCTGTACCAGGCCGATGGCCAGCCAGCCGAGGCGACCAAACAGTACGAGCTTGTGCAGGCCATGCAGCAGCTTTTCAAGGCCAATGGTGTGGATACCGACCTTGAGCTGGCGCTGTTCGATGCCGACCATGGCGCGGATGCGGGCGCGACCGTGGCGCTGGCGCGCGCGGCCTATGCGCGCCGCCCCAGCATCAAGGCCGCCGATACATTGGGCTGGGCGCTGTTGCGCGCCGGGCAGGTAGATGAGGCGCGCCGCTATGCTAACGAGGCCCTCCGCCTGGGCACGCGCGATGCGCTGATGCTCTACCACGCCGGGATGATCGCGCAGGCGCAGGGTGATGCTGCCCAGGCGCGCGCCTGGCTGAATGCCGCGCTGACGCTCAACCCGCACTTCTCGCCGCTGTTCGCACCCCAGGCGCGCCAGGCGCTGGCTGCACTACGCACCGCCTCAGCTGTACAGGAAGAGGTTGAATAATGCGACGATGGCTAATTTCGCTATTGCCTGCGCTGGCGCTGCTGTTTGCGCTGGCGCCTGCCCGCGCCGAGGCGCACCCGCTGGGTAACTTTACGGTCAATCAGTATAGTCGGCTAGAGGTGGGGCGCGATGCGGTGCGGCTGCGCTACCTGGTGGACATGGCCGAGATACCGGCCTTCCAGGAGCGCCAGGTGATTGATGCTGATAGCGACGGGCAGGTGAGCACCGCCGAGCGCGATGCGTACCTGGCGCGCCAGGTGCCTGCGCTGCTGACAGGCGCGCAGCTGGATGTGAATGGCAGTCCGGCTACCCTCACGGTTGTGGCGCAAGAGCTCAGCTTCCCGGAAGGGCAGGGCGGGCTGCTGACGCTGCGGTTGCAGCTCGATCTGGCAGCGCCGCTTGGGAATGTTGCCCAGCCCGTAGCAATTGCCTACCGCGACAATAATTATGCCGAGCGCATCGGCTGGCGCGAGATTGTGCTGCGTGCCGATGATGGTGTGGTGCTGCAGGATGCGAGCGTGCCAGCGACCGACCAGAGCAACGAGCTGCGCGATTACCCGCAAGATATGCTGAGCAGCCCGCTGAATGTGCGCGCGGCCCAGGCGACAGCCACGTTTGGTGCGGCAGGCGTGGGCACCGCCCAAACGCTGAATGCCAGCCAGCCCATTAGCGCGCGCATGCCCGACCAGTTCGCCAACCTGATTGCAGCGCAAGAGCTAACCCCGACGGTGATCGCGCTCGCGCTGCTTTTGGCGCTGCTGCTTGGCGCTGGGCATGCACTCACGCCCGGCCACGGCAAAACGATTGTGGCAGCTTACCTGGTGGGTGCGCGCGGCACTGCCCGTCATGCGATCTTCCTGGGCGCAACTACAACCATTACCCATACCGCCGGTGTGTTCGCGCTGGGCTTTGTAACGCTGTGGATCTCGAATTATATTTTGCCCGAGCAGCTNNTTGTCGGGTCTGTTCCGGCGCATGCCTGCCGTACACGTTCATGCTGCTGATGACCATACCCATGCGCACGGCCACGACCATGATCACGAGCACGACCACAGCCATGATCATGAGCACGACCATGATCATAGCCACCACAGCCATGATCACGACCATGGCCCGCATGGGCACAGCCACCTCCCGCCCGGCGTGGATGGTCAGCCAGTGACGTGGCGTAGCCTGCTGGCACTCGGCATTTCGGGTGGGCTGCTGCCGTGCCCTTCGGCACTGGTGGTGCTGCTGAGTGCAATTGCGCTGCACCGCGTGGCGTTTGGAATGCTGCTGATTGTGGCATTTAGCCTGGGTTTGGCGGGTGTGCTGACGGGCATTGGCTTGCTGCTGGTGTATGCCCGCCGCCTGTTCGAGCGCTTCCCCACCGATGGGCGGCTGCTGCGCGCTTTGCCCGTGGCGAGCGCTGCCTTCGTGACGCTGGCGGGAGTGGCGATTACGATTGGCGCATTGGTGCAGGCCGGAATAGTAACGCTCTAGCGCGCGGTGGGTATGGCTTCCGGGGCGTTGGGTCACGCTTGCGAATTAGCGCGCATCCAGCACGACATCAACTGCGATTTCGAACCCGGCCAGCAGCGCCGAGTGGGCCTGCGCACCACGCCCAAATACACCCAATTCAGCATACTGCTCGCCTGCAAGCTGAAGCACAGTGATGGTCTCTTCCAGCGGATTGACGATCCAATATTCGGGGATGCCAGCCTCGGCATAATCGGCTACCTTCTCAACCGTATCGCGCTCGGGG
>JAFEAS010000051.1:28972-42823 GCA_018266315.1 Chloroflexi bacterium SZAS-1
CGGAATTTATCCAGGCGAATCTGTAAGCGTAACGGTGCAAACAGCACCTTACCGCCCCGTGGCAACATGAATTCGCGTAGCGCCAGAAACAGGAATTCGAGGATCGTTTGATGTTTATCGGTTGGCATAGGTAGCACCTCGATGACGCCATCGGTAAACTCAAGCAGGCGATTCGTCTGGTTCGTGAGGCGTAGATATTGGGCATCGGTCCAGAGGCCCTGGAGGATACTCAAGTCGATCGGGGTGCGATCGCCTGCGAGCAGCAGGCCCATGCTTGTGGTTTCGGTGGCAGTGGTCATGCGGTGCCTCCGCTGGTATGGCATACGGTTGCTGGCAGTATAGCCGATTGGGGTGGCCCATGCAATGAGTTAGCACGCGCCCAGCCGTAGCCAGCCGCGCCGCATAGCGATTTCGGCGGGCCAGAGCAGCGCGGCGAGGGCCAGCAGCCAGGGCCACAGCTCGCGCGGCGCGGGGGCGCTGCCAGTGACGGCGGGCGCAGTGTTGCTGGCATTCGCGGGAAGCACCTGCCCGCCAGTGGCGGCGCTGATGCTTGCCAAAAGCCCGGGGCCACCGCCCGACGGCGTGTATTCGGCTGCGGGTGGCAGCACATACCCCACTGCGGCGGCGTGCGTGCTGCCATCTTTCTGCTGCGTTACCGCAATGCCATATGGCCCTTCAAGCGGCAGCGTTACTTGTTCCTCATAATGCCCTGGCGCTGTTTGACGCAATGCAATGCGGCGTGCGCTGCCATCGGGTAGCGTAATGGCTGCGCTGGTGTCGGCCAGGTCGATCGGCTCGCCGCTGGGTGCGAGTGCGTCGGCGCTGATTGTGATGGCATCGCCGTGGGGTGTGGCGCGCACTTGCAGCAGGCCGCTATCGGGTTCGGGCAGGGTATAGCGCACCAGCTGTGCCCAGAAGCGACCGTACTCGGGCCAGTTCGGCCAATCGGCGGCCCACGGCGCAGTGGCGCTGGGCGTCCAGGCGACGGCGCGGCCCAGGCCGTATTGCCAGGTAGCCAGCACCGGATCGTTATCGGGCGATTTCAGCACCAGCTCGGCGTTGGGCTTGAGCGTGGTGCCGACATATCCTTCGAGCTTGGGGATCTGGTTGGGTGCGAAATCGCGCAGCAGCGGGTGCGGGGCTTGCAGCTGGGCGCGGAATTCGCCCTCGATCTGCGGCTCGGTGGTAGCGATCTGGCTCTCGATCAGTGTGAGGCGTGGGATGTCGCCGGGCTGGGCGGCGAAGTGGTAGCGGCCCGCGCCCCAGCGCGCCAGGTTTTGCAGCAGCTCAGTGTCGGCGTCGGCACCGATTGCGATTGAGGAGAGCGTAATGTCGGCGGCGCGGGCGCGCTCGACCAGCGCGGGGTATGGGCCGCAGCGGTTGTTGCGGAACGATTGGCCGTCGGTCATGATCACGGCATGGCGCACCTTGCCGGGCTGCTGGGCGAGTGTGTTCAGCCCAAGATCGAGCGCAGCGCAAATGTCGGTGCCGCCGCCGAGCGTAATCGCGCCGATCTGCTCTTGCACCTGGCCCAGGCGCAGGCCTGTGCCAATAACCTGGAAATCAACCGCCCAGTATTGGGTATCGTCGAAAGCCAGCACGCCAATCCGATCGTCGGGGCGCAGCGCGTCGGTCGCCAGCAGCGCCGATTCTTTCGCCATATCGAGCTTCGATATCTCGCTTGAGCTGCCCATACTCAGCGAATGGTCAACGATTAGTAGCAGCGTCACCGGCGGGCGCTCGGGGCGCGGCGGTGGCTCCATACTCACCGGCAGGGCTTCTTCGAGCGGTGTGCCCTGATAGGCACCCAGCGTGAAGCTGGCGCGCCCGCCCGCAACGACCAGCCCGCGCCCCTCGCTACGCACAAACTCGCGCAGGTTCGCCATCTGGTCGAGCGAAAGCTCACCGGCGGGCACGTCGAGCAGCAAAATGCCTTCGTAGGCGTCGAGTGCCGAAAGGCGGGTTGGCAATCGCTCGGCGGGCAAAATATCGGCGACGATGCCCGCCTGGCGTAGTGCGCTTTTGAGCTGCGCGCCACCACCCGAAGCGCCTTCGAGCAGGAGCACCTGCGGTGGTGGGGCTACCAGCGCGGTGGCCGCGCCGCGATTGTTCTGCGCGAAGGTATCGGGCTGGCCGTTGACCATTGCCTGAAAGCGCGCCACGCCGGCTGTGCTCGCGCGGTCGTGGTAGGTGAAGCGATTGTCGCCCGGCTGGAGCGTGATATTCTGGGTTGCCAGCTGGCGCGCCCCAGCGAATAGCTCAAGCTGTGCAGTTGCGGCTTGGTTGCTGCCAACCACCACAGTCACGGCAAATTCCTCCCCGACGCGAAGCGTTGGCGGCGCCTCAACCGCTGCAACCCATAGCTCGGGCGGCGCGCTCGGCGTGTAAGCGAACGTATCGATCGGCACACCCAGCGCGCGGGCGGCAGCCAGGGCATCGCCGCGCGTTTGCGCGCCATCCGAAAGCAGCACGACCCGTCCGCTGCTGCCCAGCAGCCCGCGCGCCGCGTGCAGCGCGGCGGCAATGTCGGTGCCGTCGGCGCGCAATGGCGCGGATGCGTCGGCCTGGGGGGCTAGCCCAAACGGTAGAATGTGCGCCGTTTCGCCCTGATTGCGCGCGAATGCCTCGGCCTGGGCGCGTAGCGCGGCCTTGCCCGCATCCCCCAGGCTATCCGACTGGTCGAGCAGAATGACTAGCGTGCCGGGTGTAGGTGCGGCCTGGCCCAGCACCGGGTTCGCCAGTGCCAGTACCAGCAACGTTACTAGCAGCAAGCGCACCGCCAGCACCGCACGGCTTACGCGCATGCCGCGCCAGCGCCACACCAGCGCCAGGGCGGGCAGCATCACCAGCAGGAACAGCACAAGCGGATAGCGCAGCGTCATCGGTGAATATATCCCCATTCCAGCAGAAGCAGGGCCAGCGCGCCGAGCGCAAACCAGTGCCAGGTATCGTGGAGCTGTTGGGCGGCAGGCGCATTGCTCGAAGGCGATGCCTCGGCGATTGGGGGTGCGGGTTGCGGGTACAAATTGGCTTCGAGCGCGGTGCCAGCGTTTACTGGTAGCTGACTGCGGAAGAGCGTTGCGCCGTTGGCCTGCTCCTCAATGGCGTAGATTCCCGGCTGGGTCAGCTGGTCGAGCGTGAGCAGGGGCGTTGCAGGCAGCGTGCTGGTTTCCCCGGCTGGCCCGGCAATCCGCAGCGCGGTAGCGCGCGCGTCGGGGCGCAGCACCAGCGGTGTGCCCGCGAGCACGCTCTGCGGCAGTGGCGCAGGCGTCAGGTCGCGCACCGTGCGTGCAATGAGTAGCGGGAACGCCAGCCGCGTTGTGAAATTGCCCGCACTTGGGTCGAACGCCCAGATCGCCATGTCGTGCGTGTCGCTACGTCCGCGCAATATTAGCGGCGTTTCACCGTTCGCCAGCTGTGCGGTAAAGCCTGCTGGCGCGTCAATGCTGCGCAGTGGGCCAAAATCGACCCCGGCCAGGCTCAATCCGGCCAGCAATGCCCCGCGCGTATCGAGGGGGCTGGCTTTGGCTGGTGTGGTGCCCGCACGTACTGATAGCAGTGTGCTGCCAATCGGCGGGTTGATCACCAGTACCGGCCCGGCAGGCCACGCGGCGGGCAAAAAGTTGTCGAATACCGTCAGGGCCGCCTGGCTGCCTGGCTGGTAGGCGGCGGGCGCGGTTACCGTCACCTGGGCGCTCGGCACGGCGGCGAGCGCGCGGCGCAGGGCAGCGGGTGCAGCCGAAACCAGCTCGATCGCGAGTGGGCGGGTTTGCGCCAGGCTCAGGCGCGCCTCGTCGTCTTGCGGCAGGCTATCGCCGCCGTCGAGCACGGCGCGCAGGGTAGCATAGCTCGCTGGTAGTGTCCAGGTTAGCTCGGTTTCGCCATTCGCGGCAATATTCGCCGTGCGCTCGCCCAGTGTGCGCTCGTCGGCGTAGAGTGCGATGCGAGCGCTGAAGGGCGTAGGCGCGTAGTTTGCCAGGCGGGCATAAACCTGCACCTGTGCGCCCCAGGCGCGTGCCGCCAGCACCACAATCGCGCGGTTGGGCTGGGCCGTGCCGAGCTGC
This sequence comes from Chloroflexi bacterium SZAS-1, assembly GCA_018266315.1. Lineage (GTDB taxonomy): Bacteria > Chloroflexota > Chloroflexia > Chloroflexales > Roseiflexaceae > Kouleothrix. Next base: position 33,037 of record JAFEAS010000051.1, read on the forward strand.
TGCCAGCTGAGCGCGGCGCCGACGCTGGCCGGGAGGCCGGTGGTGCTGGGGCCATTGTCGGTCAGTACGAGGATCTCGCGGCGTGCCTGCCCGGCAAAGGCGGCCTGGGCCAGCGTGAAAGCGCCAGTGAAATCGGTGCCAGTGCTGCCCGGCTGAACGGTATCGAGGGTGGCGAGCAGGGCAGGAAGATCTGCGCCAGTGCCAGTGGCCAGCACGCGCGCGGTGGTGCCCGCCGCCACAAGAATCGCGCGGTCGCCGCTGCCCAGGCTATTCAGCGCTGCGCGAGCACGGGACTGAGCCTGGGCGAAGCGTGTGCCGCTGCCCTCGCGTGCGGCCATACTAGTTGACGTATCAAGCACAATCGCCAGCTGGCGCGTACTTCCAAAGAAATTGCCGAGCTGCGGGCGCGCCAGCGCCAGTGCAATTAGGGCAGCGGCCAGAAGCTGGATGAGCAGCAGGAGGGTTAGCGGCAGGCGACGCGACCGCTGGGCGGTTTGGCGCTGCGGCAGGTTCTGCCAGTGCAGCAGGCTGGGCACAACTACGCGCCGCCGCCGCTCGCGTAGCAGGTGCAGCACAATAATAAGCGGCAGCGCAAGAAGCGCGAGCAGGCCAATCGGCCAAAGCAATGTCATGGTCGTACCAACATAAGCTGCCTCACTGAAGGATCTGCCGCGCGCGCAAATAGGGCACAATTTGCCGTTCAAGCGGCCAGCTGGTCAGAATCTGGGCATAGGTTGCACCGCGCCGCGCACAGGTCGCCGCCAATCGTTCTTGCCAGCTGCGTACCTGCTGGCGGTAGGCTGCCAGCGTAGCGGCGTCGAGCGTGAGCGATAGGCGCTGGCTGGTTTCGGCATCTTCAAGCTCCAAGGGACCACTCAGGTCGGGTGTGAATTCGCGTGGGTCGAGCAGGTGTAGCACCAGCACTTGCCAGCGCGGCGGGGGGAGCGCGCTCAGCACATGCTCAAGGGTTTCCGGCGTGAGCAGATCGGAGCAGAGCACGAGCAACCCGCCGTGTGGGTGCTGGCGAGCGTAGGCGTCTAGCGCTGCTGCCAGCGCGGTCGTCTGCTCGGGCTGCACGCCCTCGATGAAGCGCAATAATTCGAGGGCGCGTGCCTTGCCCTGAGCCGGCCCGAACGATGCCTGTGCAGTAGTACCAAATGGTATCACGCGCAGCCGATCGTGGTGGGCGAGTGCCAGGTAGCCGATGGCAGCCACCAGCTGGCGGGCGCTGCGCATTTTGGGCGGCGCACCCCAATCCATCGAGCGCGAGGCGTCGAGCAGAATATGAATATTGACGTTCTGCTCGATTTCACCCAGCCGTACAAAGAATTCTTCCTGGTGCGCGTAGGCGTTCCAGTCGACGTAGCGGTAATCATCGCCTTCGGCATAGGGCCGGTGCTCACTGAAAATGGTGGCAGGTAGCTGGTTGCGGCTCAGGTGCTCGCCGCTGGCAGGCCGCCCGCGCAACGTGCGCTGGGCTTGTAGGCTCAGGCGCTCAAGCCGCCGCAAAAATGCCTCATCGAACAGTGGCGGCTCGGCGGTGCTGGTTTTACGGCTGAAAATATTCTTGAACCACATCACGTTCGTCCATTGGCACACGCAGCGGGTCGTCGCCTACATCTACGGGCTGGTTGCTCCCGTTACTACCGCCAGGATTGAATCCGGGACGCTGTTCGCCCTGACTGGGCGGTAATGCGCCCGACGAGTCGGCAGGTACCTCGCCCGCGCCCGCCGACTCGAGCGGTACCGGCTGCCCTTCAACACCCAGGCGATCAGAGGTGTTGGCCGGGCGCTGCGCGCCGCTAGGGTCATTACTGGGGCCACCGCCGCCTTGTTCTGGGGCATCACTGCTATCTGCTGGCGGTGGGGTCGCAGCACCATTCTGGCTCTCACCGCTGCTTTCCTGCGTGCCGTTCGGCTGATTCGCCTCGGCTGGTGTTGTAGTTGCGTTTTCAATTGCGCGCGCTAAATCATCCAGCGCCTGGGCCGCACGCTGTGCACCGCGCTCAAGCCCCGTCGCGCTTTGCTCAAGCTGGTTGGCTAGCTCGGGATTGCGCGGGCCAATCGCATCAGCCGCCTGGCGCAGGTTATCGGCCAGAGCGTTGCGGGTAGCTTCTGAAAGCTGGCTGGCCTGATCGGCGAGCTGGCGTAGCTCGCGCGCCGCGCCCGCAATGTCACCGCGATCAAGCGCGGCTGCGGCTGGGCGGGTTGCACCCTGGTCGCGCAGCGCATCGGCCAGTGCCTGCAGCACCTGCGGATCGCTTAGGCCGGGCTGTGGGCTACCAGGCCCGGTAGCGCCGGGCTGGCTTGCGGTGCCGGACTGCGCTGCCCTTGGTTCGGCGGGCAGCTGCTGGGCTGGGTCTTGGGCTTCGGCTAATGCGGGTAAGGGTAGCGGGGTAGGATTGAGCTGTGGCAGGCTTACCCCGGACATAACCCATAACCCTAACGCGACTATCATCAATAGCCCGAGTGTCAGCAGATCGTTCCAGGGCGGGCGCTCGCGGCGCGCGATGCGGCGCTGCAGCAACGTAGCAGTTTGGGTTGCTTCGGCCACCAGCCGCGCGCCAATGCTGCCGGGTGCCGGGTTGTGCGCCGCTACTTCGGCGGCAGTGGCAAGCTGCTCATCGAGGTGAAAGCGCTGGTCGAGGCGGCGTGCAGCCTGGATCGGCTTCAGGCGCGGGCGCAACAGCAGCGCTACGCCGATACCCACGGCGGCGAGCGCAAACGCTTCAAGCAGGCTTGTGCGCAGCGGCCAGCCCCACAGCATACTTCCACCCAGGCCAATACACCAGATCGATACGCTGAGCCAGGCAGCGCGCAGTAGCCCGCGCACACCGCGCCGCGCCCACCGGTCGGTAGCCAGCTGGTTCAATAGGTTGAAAAGGCGTTGGCGCATAGTAGTTTTTTCGTGGTACTGGGCCACTGTGATAACCAGGCTACCAGTCAATCTTTTGTATTACCACGCCTCAGCCTCGCGCACGATGATACGGCGCAGGGTGCTTGCGGCCACGCCGCCCAGCCCGAACAGCAGGAGTGCGGCGCCCAGCCAGGTTTGCCGCTGATCAAGAAAGGCGCGCAACGCCAGTGCCTGCTCGGCATGCACGCGGTCGCCCAGGGCTAAATAGGCGGAAGCGGCCTGGTCGGCGGCGGTGCGGGCTTGTGGGTAGCGCAGTGTGCGCGCGAGTGCGTGCGCGTTTGCCAATGCAGTGGCTGCGGTCGTGCCGCTTTCGGCGCGTGCCGCGTAGGCGGCGAGTACAGCATCCTGGCGGGTATCACTCAGTGCTACATAGGCCACGTGCGCCTGGTTCACCAGATCGGCGGCGCGCGCGTAATCAGCAGCGTCGAGGGCCGCGCGTGCGTCGCGTGCCAGTGCCTCGGCTTGCAAGCCCTGCTCGCTACGCACCAGTAAGGCCTCGGCGGCCTGCTGGGTGTCGCGCTGCTCGGCGGTGCGCAGCCATTCGAGCGCGGTCTGCAACTCGGTTTGCGCGTCGGCGTAGCGCCCCTGTGCCAGCAAGGTTTCGGCTCTGCTCAAATCGTAGCTCGTGAGCACATTGTGTTTGTAACCACCATCAAAGTAGCTGGGCAGCCAGGCGCGCCACTGGCGCTCAAGCTCGTCGGGTGAGGTGTTGTATGTGCGCTCAAGCGCCGAGCGGTAGCCGCTGCTGCGGGCGGTAACATCGAGAAAGGTGCGGAAGGCGCTGAATGAGTACTGTTCAACCAGAAACGCTACTACCGATAAGCTTTCGGGGTAGCTCACATCGGGCGCACGATACACTGCGTCGCGGTCATCAAGCTCGCTCCAGGGCAGCAGCAGTTGTTGGTCGTAGGCGCGACGTAGCAGCTGTATGCGCTGCTCTAGCTCGGGGGCGGGCTGCTCAACGTACTGGGCAATACCTTCCTGAAAACCGGTACTCAGGCGATCGTCGGCAAGCTCGGCAACGACAATGTGAGTCAGCTCGTGGCGGACATTATTTTGAATTTCTTCAGGCGTTTGCCGGGCGGTTTGTGAGAGGATGACCACCACTTCGTGGCGGCGAAAGTCGGCATGCGCTACGACACCAGCCAGGCTGCGGGCGAGCGGATTGACCTGCTGGTAGCGCTCAAGCGTTGGGTAGAGCCGCAAGGTAATGGGAACGGCAGTTTGGTGCCCAAATACTGCCGCTATTTCATCGTAGATAGTGTCAACAAAGCCCGCATATTGCTCAGCAGTAGCACCATCGCCCTCGGCATACAGGATTGCAAAGCGCTCGGTGCGGCGCTCGCGCCAGCCGGTTTCCTGGGCATATGCCCCTGCTGGAAAAAGTAGCCAGAATATGCAGAATGCGGCAGCGAGGCAAAACAGCCGTTTCAACGGCTTCTCCTTCGATGCTAACGCAGGCGCTGGGCGCAAGGCGGAAGAAGTCGGTCGCCTTGATAGTCTATCATATTCTGTCTACTTACAGAAGCTTTTAGCCTGAGGGAAGAATGAGAGAGTCGCAGCTTATGTAGGGTATTAACTCAGCATAGCCTCCGTGCTATACGCAGAAAAACGTGTCATGACGTCCAGCCGCGCACGACCATGCAGGAACTGGCCGTGCGCAATTCGAGATTCGATCCGGTGCGCCTGAGAGCGCAGTGTCGAGCGTTGAAGCTGAAGGCGCTAGTAGGTGCGCCGCTGAACCTGGTTACGGGTCATCCCGCCGAACTTCTTGTATCAGTGGTAGTAAGGTCGCTTCGTCAATTCCATAGGAGCGACAAATTGCCCCAATGCTCTGACCGTCCCGTGCGGTCTGGTGCACGATCTGCTTGATATGCTCGTCCGAAATCTGGCGGGCGTCATAATCGTCTGCCGCATGGGCAGACGCTCACCTATCTGCTAGCCTGGTTATTGGCAGCAGGACACTTCGGAACGCTTCTCGCACGTCTATCCTCTCGCGCGGCGAGTTTGGCTCCGCTCGACCGCTTGCGGGCGGCCCTCAGCTGTCTCTAGTGTTTATGTCACTGGTGCAGCCACAAAATCAATCTCTAGGGTCACATCGTCGCTTACATCGGCCACAAATGGAACGCTAGGGATCGTCAGATTAAAATCGCCGCGCCTGATGGCTGCCGAAGCCGTGCCAGTAAGCTTATCGGCGCTTTCGGGTGTGGCAGTAGCCTTAAACACCACCGGCTTCGTTACATCACGGATGGTCAGGTCGCCCGCGATTTCGAAGCTATATGCCTGGCCCAATGTCGCCTTGCCGCTCAAACCAGTAATCGCGGTGGGTTTAAAGGTAATGAACTCGTAGTTGGCGGTTTCGAGAATAAAGTTATTGATTGCCCGATTACGCTGTGAGCTATCGGTTGCGAAAGTACGGGCGTTGATCTGAATTGTCCCAAGCTGCGAGGTGCTCAGGTCGTTCGGAGTAATTGATATCTGCCCAGCCACCTGATTAGTCTTTCCCAACACATTAGTAGGCTGGCCGCGTAGTACCTCCGACAGCTTAAAACGTGCCTCGGACTGGTCGGGAACAATCTGGAATAGCAGCTGGTCGGCTGTGACTGCGGCGGGGGCGCTAGTGGCACGTGTTGTATCCGGTGCTGTGGTAGCGGCTGCGGCTGGGGCGCTGGTGGCGGAAGCGCTCGATTCAGCTGGGGCGCTGGTAGCTGGTGCGCGAGTAGCAATTGGGATGGCCGAGATCGGGCCGCTGGCGGCTTCAGGCGCGCGCAGCAAAACCCCGAAAATTACATAGGCCAGGATTGCAACCAACAGCAGTGCGGCTCCACCATACAGCAGTTTCTTATTCACGCATTGCCCTCCTCAATATACGGCGATCGTACTCCCTCAATGGATACCATGTCTACCGCCCTACGCGCTGGCCGCTCCGACCAGATCACTGTCGCGGCTTTGCTATCGTTGGTGTCGCGCTGATCCAGCAGCAGTGCCGGGTTGAATATTACGACATGTGTAGGGCGAATACCAGACAAGATAGACTGAAAAACTTAGAATTTCAGGAACGAACGATGAGTGCCGCGTGAGAAGATGCTGTGATACTATAGCGGTCTGCAGTCGGCTGTCGCTCATAGGCGGGTAATTGCGCGCTTGCTGCTGTTGAATAGGCAGTAGTGCACTGCACAATTGTTTTACAAACCGCTACAGCTTCGCTGAATTACGATACTATACCTGCGTACCTCCTAAATTGATCTGTGCCAGCGCATTCACACCAGGGAACTCGAGTAAGTCGATTAGCAAGCCGGTTTTGACCAATTGCGTAGCGCTTGCAGGCGTTCTAGGTAGGTGACTTTGGCCATATGGGCCAGTACTGCCAGGCGCAGATCAAATCACTACGCACGATGCGCTTCGGTGGGATGAAAGACAGGGCTTACGCATCGTGGCGGCAAAAAGGAAAGCTTTTAGCATGTTATGAGTAAAATAAATGATAGGATACCTTTGCTCGTCATTCGCCTTCTTTTATTTTCCTCCAGGTTTTTTTAAAAAAACTGGTATGATTTTTTGCGAATTTATCGTACTGTAGCCAAGAAATAGCAATTGCGATCACCACAATAATTAACCATATAAAAAAGTAAACATTATCGTACCCTTTAGGATAATAAAGCCAATTGAGTGCCAGATTTGATAATATAATTACAATATAAGTGGTTCTATTACTTGATATAAAGCTTGTTCTTTTGAAGTTATTATTCCAAGAACGGAATTTCGCAAGGCGAGTTTCCCACCTAATCCCTGGAAGTTCGGGTTCAATAAATACCTCAAGATAGGAAGCAGCAATATAGACGGCCTGATAGCGATTTAAGTTTTGCCATAAGCCGATAAACCCAATCGACTGGATAGCGATAAAGAGGTATGATCTTTCAACTTCTTTTAAACCTTGAGAGAGGGCATAGCCCATCAAAGCACCACATATTGCAATTATCGCTGCTGTTATTTGCATGCTCAATGTATTGTTTTGCAAAATCTCTTCCCGTAGGTTGTTATATTCAGCTAATAGGTTTGTGGCTCGGGCCGTTTTTTCATTCTCATACTTTTGCAACAGAGCTGAAAGCAGAACATCGGTATTTGTGACTTGGTAGTCATCTTGATGGACTGAAGTTACCGGGCTCATAGTCTCTCCTTGAACGATTTTGTTGTTGGGTCTGATGATATAAAATACGTTGTATCGGGGTACAAAGTTACACTACGACCGATTAAGCAATAGTATTACGCAATCCAGCTTCTTACCTCGCAACCGAAAATGTTTTGCTAGCAATCCACCTAGTGGTTTTCCTAAATCACAGAAATACACAAAATTCAGAGGCATAGGAAGTCATTTAATACGCCTGCGTAGTAAGGAGTTTGCAGACTTCTACGTTCACTATATAGCAATCCTACCTCAGTTGTGAAACTGGTCAGGTGCGGCCAGTAGTGAAATTGTCGCGTTCTGATGCGCTGAGCGCCGCACCTGACCAGTGTCCAATTCAGATAATATTGCTTATAGTTCCCCGCGCGACATACGAATCGCAAGATCAATAAAACACGCCGCCGACCAGCCGAACATTGGCGCGGCCTTGGGTGGGGCTATGCCCGTATCAGGGTGGTAATACTCATAAATATCGTTCTGGCTCATCACCAGCGCCAGCGTGCGCTCGGTCAGCTCGCGCGCCAGCGCCGGGTAGCCCGCCCGCGTAAGCGCCTCGACAAAAATGTAGTTGATGTTGATCCACACGGGGCCACGCCACATCTGGAACGGATCGTATTTTTCATCATTTGCTGCCACGGTTGGCAGAGGGTAGCGCGTCCAGAACGATTGTGGGTTATGTAAATGCGCAACCAGCCGGTCGGCGATTTTTTGTGGCATGTGCCCAGTCCATAGCGGGTACAGGCTGAACGGCGTGAGCACGCGGATCGGCTGGTGATCTTTCTGGCTCCAGAACAGGCCCGCCTTGCGATCATAGAAGTGTGCGATCATGCGCTCGGCCAGCGCATCCGATTTGCGCTGCCACATAGCCGCTTCGGCGCTGCGCCCGAGAATGTGCGCCATGCGACTGAGTGCCTGCATCTGGATGCACAGGTAGGTGTTCAGATCAACTGCCTCAACTGGCACGCCACTATCCCACAGCGGGCTATCGTCGAGGCCCGATGAGAACGGGTGCGAGTATTGCACTATTCCGTCGGAGTCGTCGTCGTTCAGGCCAAACCACCACGAATTCCAGCGCACCAGTGGCTCATACATATCGCGCAGCATGCCCTCGTCGCCGCTCTGGTCGAACACATGCATGGCGACCCAGCCGAGGATTGGCGGCTTGGTTACGGCCGCAGCTACCGGAATTTGCAGGTGGGTGATTGTGCCCTCATCGTACACGGCGTCGGGGATCATGCCATCGGGCTGCTGGTGATCGAGCATAAACGCGATTTGATCGCGGGCCAGCGCCGTGTCGGTGTAGCGAAATGCCAGGGCGTGGAAGTAGTTATCCCACTGCCAGGCACCAACATAATGTGCCTTGCTCGGGGCCACGCTTTCGCGGCGGAAGAAGCCCTGCGGTGCAAGCAGGTTGTTCCCCATCACCCACCAGGCGTAATAGTACTGGCTGCGTAGCGGCTCATTCACGGCTGGCACGCGCGCAAACCAGCCTTCCCAGCGCGCTTCGGCAGCGCATAGCGCCGCATGGAATGGCATAACGGTGCGATCAAGCTCCAGCCCGGCCTGGATGTGGAGTGTGATCGCGGCAGTGGCATCGGCCTGAGCTGGCTGCGCACCAGCCACAAACACAACATCGTACCCGCCACCATTGCTTGCCACCCGATTGAGCAGAACCTCGCCATTGGTCGAATACGCACAATTGCGTACCGATTTGAATTCACCGCCAACTGCATCCGGGCGCACCAGATCGGGTGAAACGCTGAAGCTCACGCCACTGGCAACCCCGCGCGGCAGCCCGATGCTCAGCGTGCGAACATCCTGAAAGACCAGAATAAATTCGCCAAGTGGCGTATCGAAGAGCAGCGCATGTGGGTACGATGTGAGGGTGAAGGGTAGCGGCTGACCATCACCATCGGTAAAGCGCAGGTTCGAGATGAATGGCGGGCGGTTGCGGTAGGTTGAAAGCCCGGGTGTCAGCGCGGTAAGGCGCTCGGCCAGCTTAATGTAGAGGGCATACAGATCGTGCCGTTCACGATACACCAGCAAGCGCGAGCCACGATCGCTAAATGGCACCCGGTCGAGGGCAATGCGGTTTTCGAGCAGCACCAGTAAGGGTGAGCTTGGACGATACAACCCTTACTCCCTTCTCCTCAACGGCGGGTGCAAACGGGTCAGGCTGCACCGTACCACAGCGCTCCAGCGCTTGTCAAGGAAATGAGTGATGAGATCTAGGTTAGAAGATTGCACAGATTGCTTTCCAAGGTATTGACAAACCGCCTGAGGCATGATATTTTATATACCGGTCAGTAATAAAGGTTCCATTGCAAAAATTGTGCAAACACAAGTACACCAATGACAGACGTAAGCTACAACCCTACAGCAGTAAAAATTCTCGATGAAGCGGCACGGCTGTTTATGCAGCTGGGCTACAGCGCGGTGTCGATTAACGATATTGTGAAGGCAGCCGAGGTTACCAAGCCAACGTTGTACTACTACTTCCCCGACAAAGCCGAGCTGTTTGTGCAAATGGCACTCCAACGGCTGGTACAGCTGCACGCTGCGCTCGATGCCGGGCAAGCCGGGGCTACCAGCACGGCAGCGCGTCTGGCATCCTTCGCGACGGTACTGCTCAACGCCGACGATGGCGATATGCGGATGCTCCGCCACGAAATGGCCGAACATTTACCACC
>JAFEAS010000052.1:0-4673 GCA_018266315.1 Chloroflexi bacterium SZAS-1
GCGGCCAGCTGAATTGCGCCGCTGTGGCCGTAGTAGTGCTGCATGTCGGTCAGGCCATATTCCACGCTGTCAATCGCCTGGAATACATGCTCGACGGTGCCGAGCAGCCCGCGCAGCGCCTCGGGGGCAGCGGTGCCTGCCCGCCCGCCGCCATAGGTGTAGCTGCTGCGACGTTGGTAGGTGTCGGCGAGCTGGCTGGTATCGTCCCATGCGCTTTCGTCTACTAGGTCTTCGACGCCAGTGCCATATTGGCCAGGTGCCTGGGTGAAGATGCGCGCGGTAGCCTGTTCCCAGCTTTGCCCTGTGGCTTGCAGCGCCAGGGCATGCGCGCGAATGAAGTTCTGTGCGGGCGACTCATCTGCAGCGGCAGCGCGGCGGAACAGGTCGTCGAGCAGATCTAGCGTCATCTGGAATGTATCGCGGAAGATGCTGCTAATATCGAGCAGCAGGTCGATGCGCGGGCGGCCTAGCTCGGCGAGTGGCACCAGTTCGTAGCGCCACAGTTTGCCCTGGCCATCGCGTGCGGGGCGCGCACCAACCAAGGCCAGCGCCACCGCCAGGCTCTCGCCCTCGCTCTTAATCGTGTCGAGTGCCCATAGCGGCTGGGCCACGGTTTGCGGGTAGGTGCCGTGTTCGGCCAGGTGGCGTTCGAGCAGCGTTTCGGCCATGGCCGCGCCGCGCGCTAGGGCAGCATCGCTCGGCAGCCGCCACGGGTCGATGCTGTGGATGTTGCGCCCACTTGGCAGCGCACCAGCTCCGGCCCGCACCGGGTCGGCACCCACGGCCGGGCGCACATAGCCGCCCGCCAGCGCGTGAATCAGCACACCCAGCTCGTCGCTGGCGGCCATATTCGCCAGCAGCTGCCGCCCGTGGGCAATCAGCGCGGCGACCTGTGGCGTGTGCGCAAAGGCGCTAAGCGTGGGATAAAGCCGCTTATCGCTATCACTTGCTGTCGCGGCCTGGCCGTTCGGTAGCACAAAGCGCTGGACAAATGCCGCGCGCGCCTGTCTCATTTGCTCGGCGGGTATGCCTGCGTCACGCAGGGCCTGGCTGAGGCCAGGCATGCCATCGCGCGGCACATCGAGTGCCGCCTCAAGCAGCGCGGCGGCGCGAGCGGGTGTTGGCACCTCGCCCAGCACATGCAGGCCATCGAGAATCAGGCGTTGTTCTAGCTCGTCGAGGTAGTGCGCCAGCCGCACGCTGTAGTCAATATCCGACTCTCCAGCAGCGCGCGGCAGGTCAGGCAGTTCGGGTAGCTCACCTTGCGCGGTGGTTTGCGCGTCGGCAAGCTGCATGCGCAGCTGGGCCAGCTGCTTGTAGAGGCCAGCGCGGGCATACGGCGGCACGGCATGGCTCACAATGGTGGCATACCCACGCCGCCGTGCCAGCAGCGCCTCGGCTGGGTTATTCAGCGGGTAGCAGTACAGCTGGGGCAAATCGCCGAGCAGCATATCGGGCCAGCAGCGCTCGGTAAGCCCGAGCTTGAGGCCGGGTGTCCATTCGGCGGTGCCGTGCATGCCAAAATGAATCACCGCGTCGGCGTGCCAGCCTTCGCTGAGCCAGCGATAGAACCCGGCATATTGGTGGTGTGGCGCGTAGTCGTGGTCGAAGAGCATGCGCATGGGGTCGCCGGGAACGCCCAGCGGCGGCTGCACGCCCACAAACACATTGCCAAAGTATAGCCCATCCAGCCGTATGCCATCGCGCCCAACCGGCGCAATATCGCCGGGCGGCGGCCCCCAGCGCTGATCAATCCGGTCGGCCTGGGCGGCGGGCATGATCTGGCGATACTCGCGGGTGCTTAGGGTAACTGCCGGGGAGCCGCCGCTGGCTGGTTCGCATTCGGCAATCTGGGCCGCTAGTGCTTCGGCGCTTTCGGGCAGCTGGCCGACGGTATAGCCCGCATCGCGCAGGCGGCGTAGCAATGCCAATAACGAAGCCGGGACATCCAGCAGAGCGGCAGTGCCGAGCTTGCCCAGGCCCGGCGGGTAGTTATACAGCACCACTGCCAGCTTTTTCGCTGCTGGTGGGGTATGGCGCAGGCGCACCCAACCAGCCACCTGCCGAGCAGTGCGTGCCAGCCGGTCGGGCGTCGCAACGATCTGTTGCCCACGGATGGCGCCCAACGTCACCGGCGCAATGCTGCCATCCATCTCGGGCAGGTCGTACATAATCACGGCTTGCATTGGGGCAACGCCCTGCGCGTGCCATTCGTGCTCGCTCTGCATCTGCAAGGGCTGCGCGATAATATAGGGAACATCGATGCCTGCTAGCAGGTCGCTGGCTTTCTGCTGATAATGGCCGGGCTTGGTTGAGCCAGCTGGCCCGCCTACCAGCGGGAAGCCCATAGTGCTCAGAATGAGATCGACCGGCTGCCGGGTAACCCACTCGCGCACGGCGACATGCGCCTCGATGCCGCTGACGAAGATCGGCAATACCGCAAGCCCTTGGGCTTCAAGCGCGCGCACCAGCTCGCCCAGGTAGTGCTGCTGCTGGACAACATGCTTACGGAAGGCGAGTAATGCGACGGTCGCCGCACCAGCACCATTCGCTTTCTGCGCGCTGCCGGTTTTTCGCTGTTTGTGTTGCTTTGCGCGCCACCGCAGGAATGAATCTGGGTTGGCGAACAGCTCGTCGGTATCGGGGTGGAAGCAGCCCATCATCGGGATGAGGCGTGGCGGCGCGACATCGAGCGGCTGGCCCAGGCAATCGCGCAGAATCAAGCGAATCATCTGGGTGATGTTCGCCGCGTCGGGCTGGTTCCAGTAAATATTGACCGAGAGCCAGGTGCGAAAATCGTGCAGCTTGGCGGGCATGAGCGGCAGCAGCTTCGAGGTAATTTTCGTGAGCTTGGTGTAGGCGTAGAGCGTATCTTCTTCACGGCCCTGAGTGAGCAGCTTGAGCACTAGCTGCATGGGCTTGGGCAGGCTGCCCTTGCCGCCTTGCACCCGGTAGCTGCCAACGCGGTTCAGGGCCATGACCTCGGGCATGCTTTCGAAGGCAAACACAGCGCGCGGGTTGGCGTGGCCAAGCTGTTCGGTCAGCCAATCGGCATTCGCGCGCATATTAATCAGCGTAATGAAGACGACATCGGCCTCGGCAATGGCGGCGGCCAGCGCTGGGTCGCGCCGCTCAACATGATCATCGTTGAAGCGCAGCAGGCGAATATTCACGCCGCCAGCTTGAAGCGCCTGGGTGACTGCATCCCACACATGCGCATTGAAACGTTCCATACCAGCGATAAAAGTCAGGGTAGTCATAGTAACCTCAGGCGGGCAATTGTGTGCGGCTTGCACACAGGGCACTATCGCACACGGCGTCAGCATGCTTCAAAGGGATGTGTATTCCGAGTATAGCACGGCTTAACCCGATTTCAACGCGCGCAAAACCTCCAGCTAGTATGCGCAAAAGCTTTATATGTGGGGGCCGGTGTTTGCGCAAGCGCCCGCACTGTGGTACATAGAATCAGACTTTTAGGTGTATGAGGAAGGAGTACGCGATGCGGCGAATTGTCTTTTTCCTGGCGATTGCGCTAGCATTGGGCAGCTGCGGACGTCCGGATGCGCCTGCAAGCGTCCCTACCGCTGCGCCGATCCCCATTGTGCCAGCCGAAGCAACCGTTGTGTCTGAGCCTACGCCGCCGATGGCAAACATACCACCGGCTGAAGCCTATATTCCACCTGACGCAGCCTACCCAGCCTACCCACCGCCTACAACTGGTATTGCCAGCACCCCTGCCGATATCTCACTGACAACTGTGCCAAACCAGACAGCCGCGCCCTGCTCTGGCTGCACTCCTACGCCTTTCGAGGCGACGGCGACTCCGAATCTGGCGTTTATTCCCCCTTGCCTGGCTGCCGACCAGATTCCGCCGGCTAACGTGCAGCTGCCAACGCCTGAGCCGCCAGGTAACACTACCGTTCGTGCGCCAGTTCCCACCTTGGGTTACCGCGTGGTGGCGAGCTACCCGCACGATCGAGGTGCGTTTACCGAGGGTTTGCAGTATGTCGATGGGCAGCTCTACGAAGGCACTGGCCTGAACGGTCAATCGGAATTACGCCAGGTTGATCTGGCAAACGGTGCCGTGCTCCGGCGCTGTGCCCTGCCGCAGCAGGCCTTTGGCGAGGGCATTACGGTGCTGAATGGCAAGATCTACCAGCTCACCTGGCAGAATAGCACTGGCATGGTTTACGATCAGGCCAGCTTCGGGCTGCTGCGCTTGTTTACCTACCCAGGCCAGGGGTGGGGCCTCACTAACGACGACCAGCAGCTGATTATGAGCGATGGCACGCCCACACTGCGCTGGCTCGACCCAGAATCGCTGCACGAGACGCGCCGCGTCGCCGTGTATGACGACCATGGGCCGGTAGTGAACCTGAACGAGCTGGAATATGTCGATGGTGCAATTCTCGCTAATATCTGGCAGACCGACCGGATCGCGCGGATCGACCCCCAGAGCGGCGCGGTGACGGCCTGGATCGATTTGAGCGGCGTGCTTGGCCCCGACGATCGCACCCAGCCGGTGGATGTGCTGAATGGTATTGCGTATGATGCCGCCAGTAAGCGCCTGTTTGTCACGGGCAAGAACTGGCCGAAGCTGTTTGAAATCGAGCTGGTGCCACCTTCGTGAGCAACACACGTTACGCGGTGGGCGTTTTTCGCTTGCGGTAGCG
>JAFEAS010000052.1:4723-24614 GCA_018266315.1 Chloroflexi bacterium SZAS-1
GTGTAAGCAACTGTTACGAGCTTGTAATCGAGCACAGCTTCGAGCTGCCCCAGAACTTGTGCTACAATAGCAGCCATGCACATACAGCATCAGAGTCACCGATTACCGCTTTTACCGCGCCGCCTGGCCGGGGTAGCTGGTGTGGCTGCGCTTGGCGCAGTTGGCGTGCTTTTGGGCGCAGCGGCCTATGCTACCGACCGCATTCATGGTCGCCCCCCCGATAATTTCATGTCCACGTATACGTTCTCGCCGTTTGAGACGCGCGTTGAAGGGTTTGAAGACGTTACCATTCGCACCGCCGATGGCTTGCGGTTAAGCGGCTGGTGGCTGCCACGCCCTGGTTCGCAGCGGGTAGTGGTGGGATTGGCCGGGCATCGCAGCTCAAAATCGGATCTACTCGGGATTGGTAGCGGGCTGTGGCGCGCCGGGAATAATGTGCTGCTATTCGATTGGCGCTCACGCGGGCAGAGCGATATTGCCCAGCATTCGCTGGCTTACTACGAACTGCGCGATGCCGAGGCGGCTATTGCTTATGCCTTAGAACGGGTGCCGGGCGCGCATCTCGGGGTGGTTGGCTACTCGATGGGCGCGTCGGTCGGTATTCTGCTCACCGCGCGCGATCCGCGTGTGCGTGCGCTGGCTGCCGATAGCCCGTTCACAGGCATTGCCGAAGTCGTTGCGTATGCGGCGGCGCAGCGGCGCTTACCCGCGCGCCTGGTGGTGCCCCTGGCCGATGCGATTACAAACTGGCGTTATGGCTATCGTTTCGGCGCGGTGCGCCCGATTGAGGCGGTGGCGGCGGTTAGCCCGCGCCCACTATTACTCATCCACGGCAGTGCCGACTCGCTTATTCCCGTGTCGCATGCTCACGCGATTTTCGCGGCGGCGCGCGAGCCGAAGGAATGCCTGATTATCGATGGTGTTGATCATTGTGGCGGCTATTTTGCCGATCGCGCGACCTATGTGGATCGCGTGAGCGCATTCTTCGCGCAGCACCTCGCCTGAAGCTATGCAGTTCGACATTCTGACACTATTTCCGGGCATGTTTACCGGGCCGCTGACCGAAAGCATTCTCAAGCGTGCGGCACAGGCTGGCCTAATTGATATTGCCCTGCACGATATTCGCACATATGCGACCGACCGGCACCATACTGCCGACGATGCACCCTATGGTGGTGGCGCCGGTATGGTGATGAAAGCCGAGCCATTGGCCGCCGCCATTCGTGCGGTGCAAGGTGGGCAAGATACAGAGCAGCGCACGCTTACCGTGCTGATGACGCCTGCCGGTGAGGTATTCAGCCAGCAGATTGCGCACGAGCTATCGGGCTACGACCGACTATTGCTGGTGTGCGGTCATTACGAGGGCATCGACGAGCGCGTGCGTGAGGCACTGATTGATCGCGAGCTGTCGGTTGGTGATTATGTGCTTACCGGCGGCGAGCTGGCGGCCATGGTGATCGTCGATGCGGTAGCGCGGCTGGTACCGGGCGTCATCGACGCTGAATCGATCGGCGAGGAATCGCATAGCGGCGGCGTGCTTGAGTACCCACACTACACCCGCCCTGCCGTGTGGGAAGGCCGCGAAGTGCCCGCCGTGCTGCTCTCGGGGCATCATGGTGAGGTGGCGCGCTGGCGTCGCCGCGAGCAGCTGCGCCGCACCCTGGCGCGGCGACCCGATTTGCTCGCTAGCGCCGCGCTCGACGCAGCCGATTATAACTATCTACAATCGCTAGGATGGTCTTTGGAACAACACAATGAACTTGCTTGAACCTACAACGTCTTATATAATTGCCGGTGCGGCCGCGGTCGTAGCGGTATTGTTAATCATCTTCTGGGCCCGACGGTCGCCCGGCCCATCACAACGCACATTTGCTCCCAGCCGGGACAATATAGGAGGTCCAATGTTCGGCAGCAAAAAGCCCCAAGCAGCGGCTCCCTCGGCCCTGAATGGCAAACCTGAAACTGTGATTGGCGCTAACACGAATATTGTTGGCACGATTAAATCCGATGGTAACATTCGGATCGATGGCACGGTTGAAGGCGATATTGAAATCCTCGGGAATCTGATCATTGGCGAAACTGGCCGGGTTATCGCTACTATCAAGGCGCAGAACGTTCATGTTTCGGGCGCTGTAAAGGGCGAAATTACCGCTGTTGAGCAGCTTGAGATCTCACCTACGGGCAAGATCTGGGGCGATATTACGACCGCCGCACTCCATATCGAACCCGGTGGGCTGTTCCGAGGGCAGAGCGCAATGTCAACGAACGTTGATGAGCCGCTGTTGCTCGAAGCGCCGCGCACGACCCGCACCGAGTAAAGCGAAGCCGCTATGCGTCGCACTTCTCAACGCCGAGGCCCGGCTTCTGCCGTACCTCCAGCCTCCAGTCCCGCGCGATTCGGGCGTTCCGGGGTGCGCATTCTTACTGTGGTGTTGATTGTCCTGTCGCTCTGGACCCTTTCGGGGTTTGTGAGCCAGGTGCTCACTAGTGCCCAGATGCAGCGCAACCAGGCCGAAGTGCGCGCCCAGAACGCCCAGCTTGCTACCGAAAACGCCCAGCTCGCTACCCAGGTTGCCGATTCGCAATCGCCCGCCTACGCCGAGCGTATTCTGCGCGAGCAGCGTGGCTATGCCCGCGAAGGCGACACGGTGTTATTGCCGAGCTTTCCCCAGGTAACGGCTACACCCGAGCCACCGCCTAGCCAGGCTGCCCCTACGGCAGTGCCAGCGCCAAATTGGCAGCGCTGGTTCGCAGCCCTCTTCCCCGCCGACAACCCCTAGCGCCTCTGTAGCCCGTTCTTGATACGAGTTACACCACCTTGCCACTAGTAATACGCACGACACATGGAGCGTTTCGCTTTGTAATGGGTAATGCGTAATGCGCACTATACACGTATTCACCCGGATTTGGTATTACGCTGTTCCTGCGTTGTAGGCATTTTGCCTGCGGAGCATGGTACTTCGACAATATTTATGTGGTTTTTCCGTGCGTGGCACGGAAAAACCACATAAAAAGAAAGATAGAAAGTAATGCTCTGCCGCAGGCTAAAAACGCCCGCCACGTAATACGAAATTTGGTTAAAGACACACGGATACGATCCTACGTATTACGCACTACAACGCCAAGAACGTAGTTCGTGATGCGTAGTATCGTACCGAACTTGGCATAACTTGTGTTGTTGAAACGTCGCTTGAGCAGAGCAATCAAAAGGAGCGGATGGAAACCCACCCGCTCCTTTTGATTTTATGGCAACCATTGCCTGTTATAGCCGCGTTGTATCGCCGGTAGTCGCCGGGCGCTCGTAGGTCGCTGGCGGCTGCACGGGAGCAATGGGTGTCGGGTAGCTTGTGCCGATCTGCACCTGCTGCATAGGCACTGGGCGGCTGGCTGTCCGGCGATTGAACCGTGTGCTCATCTGCTGCACTGCGGCCTCGATCTGGCCTTCGCGGCCACGCGCCAGGAAGCTAGCACCTGCCAGGAACAGAATACCCGGCCATACAAAGTGGAGCAAGAACAGCAGCGCCAGGCCCACACCCCATATGCCAACCTGTACAGCTTCGGCTAAGCGGCCCATCGCGCGCCGCTGCCGGTAGCCTACCACTGCGCCTGCGAGCAGCGCGCCGGGTAGTAGCAGCCACCATAAGTTCAGCCACCACACTAGGCCAAGGCCGATCAAAAATACACCGACAGCAACCGGCTGTTGCTTGTTCAATTTCATCGAAGTGCTCCTTATTTCGTGATCCCACCCCCTCAAGCGGGATGTGCATCTGCCCGTATGACGTTGGCGCGCGCTACAATGTTGCGGTATCATAGGCACACATCCAGCGCGCTATTTTTGCACGTAACAAACGATTAGGTGAGAAACACCCTATTTTGCTTTCCCAAGCTACAAAGTGAAACTTTAGAAGGGTATCTTCTAGGATCGGACGGAAACGATGGCAACTCTTTCTGCTCATATCACTCGCCCGCTCAACTGGCGCGGGATTGTTGCCGATAGTGTCCTCGTGGCAATGCTGTCGGGGCCACTTGCTGCACCATTTCTCTATGCCTGGGGCTGGTTTGCGCCGCGCACTGTTTCGGGCATTATTTACACCATGGGTAGCTTCGTGTGCCCACAGCCGGCAATGGCAGTGCCGCTCTACGATAATTACCTTATGGCTGTCTGTATGCGCTGCTATGGCACTGTGCTGGGGCTGCTGCTCACCCGGCTGTGGTATGCCTACGATGCTGGCAGTAGCCGGGCCTGGCTCCCGCGCTATGGGCTGCGCGCGCTGCCGATCTTCGCCCTGATGATTTTTACCTATGCAGCAGAATTTGCCGGGCAGGTAGTCGGTTTGTGGCGTTTCGATAATACTGTCACTACCATCGCTGGCCTGATTACGGGGATTGGCCTGGGGCTCATGTTCCACCCAATGCTGCAGCAACATAACGATTGGCTGCGCGCGGCGGTGCGCCGATGAATCGACGATTAGGCGCAATTGTGTTTTTTGGGCTGGTTGCGCTGGCCGAAATTGGCGATCTGGTTGGGTTGGTGATAACTCTGGGCGACCCAACGGCAGCAGCGGCCCAGCTAGGCATTTCGGTGCGCGCCGAAACCATTCGAGCGATTATTCTACTGGCGCTTGCGTTACTGATTGCGCTGAATAGCGTCGTTGCGCTGGTTGGTGCCTTGGTGCGCAATGCACTTATGGTGCAGTTCGGCGCATTGATGGCTGGTGCGGGCCTGGGGCTGTATGGTGTGTACCAGATTGGTAGCGCGTTGTTACAGCACGGCCAGCTGGTGTTTGCGGGCGTTGGTGCGATCTATGTCCTACTCGGTTTTGTGGCCTTCTGGTTAGCCCGTGCGCGTTTGGTACATCCCGCTTCATTGGCGCGTTCGCAGATGGATCCTAATTAGGTGCGCGGCAATCGCGTGTCTAGCATTTGCAGTATATGCGTAAGCAATCGCGCATCGCCACCCCACCGTACAGGCCGGAAATAGGCCAGCAGCTGTGTTGTGCTATCGCCCGCCGGGCGCAGCTGAAACCTCAGTTCGCTGATACGCGCCAGCCAACCCTGACCCACCTGCGCTATAATCTCCCCTTGCTCGGCGTCGGCATGCCTAATATCTGCCCGCATCTGGCCTAGCACGGTTACGCAAGCACCAAACACGGCGTTGGGTGTAACTGAGTATGCGCGCTGCGCGGGCACAGTTGTTGTCGCCATCGGGTCTCTCCAATACTGCCTGCACGGTCAGGGTTTGCGGTTTCTACCAAAGTAGCGCCCATCGGGCAGGTATGATAGCATAGCTGCTCATGCAAGATTCTGAAGGCTGCACCATACGCCTTCCCAATGAATACTGCAACTGCTTATGCCAACGCCGTTACTGTCGGTCATCATTGTTAGCTGGAATGGCATGCGCTACCTGCCGCAATGCCTGGCTGCGCTCCAGCCGCAATTGCCTGCCGACGCTGAGCTACTGCTTGTTGATAATGGCTCAAGCGATGGTATGCCCGCCTGGGCGCAAACGACCTACCCAGCGGCACGCGTGCTGGCATTACCGCGCAACCTGGGCTTCGCGGGCGGCGTGAACGCCGGGCTACGTGCGGCCAGCGGCGACCTATTATTGCTCCTTAACGACGATGCCTTTGCTGAGCCCGAATGTATTGCTGCACTGCTCGCTACGATGCGTGCAACCCCCAACGTTGGCGCGGCCAGCGGTGTGCTCCTATTCAATCATCGCCCCGAGCTCGTGGCGGCAGCCGGTATTCGTGTGCGCCGCGACGGCCTGGCGCTCGATGTGTGGACAGGCCACCGGGTTGCTGATTTACCTACCACACCGCAACCAGTGTTTGGCGCAAGCGGCGGTGCGGCATTATACCGCCGCGCGCTACTGGAGGATGTTGGGCTGATGGCGGCGGGGTTCTTCAACTACCTCGAAGATGCCGACCTGGCCTGGCGCGCCCGGTTGCGCAACTGGGATACACTGATTGTGCCAGCCGCGCGTGCCCGGCACGTTTATTCGGCGACTTCGGGGCAGGGCTCGCCTTTCAAACAGCGGCTCCTTGGCCGTAATCGGCTGCGCACTATTATCCGCTGCTTCCCAGGCGAATTGCTAGGCCGCTGCCTCCCTGCCATTCTGGCTTACGACCTGATGGCGGCCAGCTATGGCCTGACACAGCGCCAACCTGCTATGTTGGCTGGCCGGTGGGAAGCGCTACGTGAATTACCGCTGCTGTGGCAGCAGCGCCGCATCATTCAGGCGCGGCGCACGGCCCCGCCTGGGGCGCTTACGCACTGGCTTGAGGCGGTGCCGCCGCCATGGCACACGCTCCGCGCGCAGCGCCAGCTCGATGCCCTACTGGCGGCGCGCCCCGGTTAGTGCCTTGCAACTCGTGCTATAATAGCGGCCCATCACAGCGCGGAGGCAGCGATGAATATTTTCCAGACTTTTTGGAAATCGGTACGCGAAACATTCGATGAAATGTTTTTGCTATTTACCGTTAATGTGTTGTGGCTGCTAATGAATGTTCCATTTCTTCTGTTGTTGCTTGTTACGCTTGGTGGCGGGGCAACGGCGCTCTCGTTTTTAGTGTTACTGGCGAGTACCATCGCATTTGGCCCGGCCAATGCTGGCCTGTATGCCATCGCACAGCGCATTACCGAGGGGCGGGCGTCGTCGTGGCGCGATTTTGTTGCAGGCGTGCGTACCTACGCCCGGCTAAGCTGGAAAGTCTATGGGTTGTGGATGCTTGGCCTGGTGATGATGCTGTTCAATGTTCAATTTTACCAGCTGAACGGCTCAACAATCTCGGGCATTATCACTGTGTTCTTCTTGTACCTACTCGTTGTGTGGCTGAGCGCGCTGATCTATATTGGCCCGCTTATGATACTTCAGACCGACAAGCGTATTCGCACGATTGCGCGCAACGCTGGGCTGATGGTTCTAGGTCGCCCGATTTTTACGTTGGTGACTCTGGTGCTTATGCTGCTTATTACCGCGCTCTCGATCGTGCTACCGCTACTGTTCATTGTTGTCACAGCCGCATTTTTGGCATTGTGGGGTTTTCGGGCAACCCTCACGCTCATTAGCGAGGCCGAAGCGCGCCGCGAACGCTTGGCTACACGCACTACCGAAGCACCTGCAGCGAAAGGCCGGAGCGGCCAGGTGCGCCCGCGCGACTAAGCCGGGCTTATACCAATCGCTGCCCGCCATCCACCGGCAGAATTACCCCGGTAATATAATCGGCGCGTGCGAGGAACAGTACCGCGTCGGCAATATCTTCTGGGCGACCCACGCGCCCAAGCAGCACGCTCTGTGCCGTTTTCTCGGCCTGCTCGGCTGTCCAATGATCGGGCAATAACACCGGCCCAGGTGCTACCGCATTAACGCGTACATTGGGTGCGAGATCCTTAGCCAGTGTTTCGGTGAGTGTAACCACAGCGCCTTTGCTTACGAGATAGGGCGTGTAGTTGCGCCAGGGCCGTAGCGCCCCAACATCGGCAATGTTAACGATCGCCCCTTGTGTTTCCCGCAGCGCTGAGGCCGCACGTTGAGCAATGAAAAATGCGCCGCGCACATTTGTTGCCAGCAATTCATCCCATTGTTCGGCTGAGACCGTACCAAGCGGCGTGCGCCCCCAAATACCAGCATTATTTACCAGTAGATTGAGTTGGCCCCACTGCGCGATGGCCGCATCTGCAACCCGCTCGGCATCAGCCACGCGCGCGAGGTCGCCCTGTACCGCCGCGGCTTCGATACCAAGCGCGCGCAATTCGGCCACAACTGCCTGTGCCTGCTCAGCTGAACGATGGTAATGGATCATGACGTTTGCGCCAGCGCGCCCCAGCCCAAGGGCAATTGCACGCCCTAGTCGTTGTGCTCCGCCTGTTACCAGCACTCCTGCTCCATGTAAGTTCATATGGTTTCTCCTATACAGGCAATTTCACTGGCCGTACATAGTACAGTATCTGAAAGGGATTAGTGTCGAGTTCATATCAAAAAAAGCTCGGAGCTTACGCCCCGAACCGTAGGTTAGCAAAGATTGTGATCTGCCAAGGCTATTTACCAATCGAATAGCCAGAAAAACAACACCCGCATTTGCAATTGTGCTGGCGCGGCAGGCGGTGTGTTGGTCGGCACCGGCGTATCGGTTGGCGGTGTCGTTGGTACCGGCGTATCGGTTGGTGGTGCCGTGGGCACTGGCGTATCGGTTGGCGGTATTGTTGGTACCGATGTATCGGTTGGCACGGGTGTATTGGTTGGTGTATTGCTCGGCACCGATGTGTTGGTTGGTGTATTGCTTGGCACCGATGTGTTGGTGGGCGTATTTGTTAGTACCAGCGTATTCGTTGGTGTCGCTGGTGTTGTTGGCGTCCAGGTTGGTGTTGGTGTACGCGTCGGGCGCGGCGTATTCGTGGGTGTGCGCGTAGGTGTTAATGTACGGGTTGGGGTATTCGTGGGCGTGCGCGTGCGCGTCGGCGTACTCGTTGGCGTGGGCGTGTGCGTAGGGCGCGGCGTATTCGTGGGTGTGCGCGTAGGTGTTAATGTATGGGTTGGGGTATTCGTGGGCGTGCGCGTGCGCGTCGGCGTACTCGTTGGTGTACGTGTAGGTGCCTTTGTTGCGGTTGGTAGCGGCGTTTTGGTAGGCTTTGGCGTTGCTGTTAGTGTTGGCGCAGGCGTTACGGTATTGGTTGGCGATACACGAACAGCCGAAGGCGTTGCGCTCACCGTCACTGCTGTTGGCCGTGGTGTCGATGAAGGAACAGGCGTATTGGGACGCGCAGGAGCAGTTGGCCGTGCGCGTGTCGCGATGGGCGTTGCGCTGGCAGCACCTTGCGGGGGCGCTCCGCCTTCGCCAGGTATCTCGGTTGGCGCGACGCGAATGCTAGTTGGTGTTGCACTCGGCTGGCGTGCGATTGGGCCAGTGCTATTTGCCGATGGTTTTTGTGGTTGCGTGCTGCGTGTTGGCGCAGGTACATCGGTTGGCTGCGCAAGCACAGCTACTGGCACAACCTCAGGTCGAATCGTAATCGGGTTCTCTTTTGCGTTACGCGCGTCGGCGGCATCTTGCTCAATCGCGCTGGCTGCCGCGGGATTAACCGGGGCAAGTGGCGCTACAGGTGCGGCCCATGCTTCATAATCGGCCTGAAATTGGGCTAATAAGCTATGCGGATATACCTCACCATAGGGCGATACAACCAATAATATCCAGCGCGCCATTACCGCAACGCCGATTGCACCCAGCACCAGCGCCCCATACACGAGCAGCAACAGGGTAATACGGTCACGCCGATCGCGATAGCGATAGCGGAGGCGTTGCCAAGTTGTATTCAAACGAACAACGTTCACTGTAAACCACGCATCATACGTTTCGGCTACGCAGCCGTCGCCAGGTTCGCATCTTGCGCTACCGCTACCGATTGCGAGCAGGGCAAGGTAAGGCTGAAGATGCTTCCGCGTTCTGAGGTGCGCTCTAGCCAGATATGCCCGCCCTGGCGTTCGACTAGCTCGCGTGCAATTGCCAGCCCAAGCCCAATACCGCGCTCGGCTGAGTTGATACCCTGTGCGCCACGCGCAAATCGTGTAAAGAGATGGTCAGCGAATTCGGGGCTAATGCCTGGGCCAGTATCAACAACATCAATGCGAATAAGGCCCTGCACCTGGCGCGCCCGCAACGTCACGGTTCCACACTCGGTGTAGCGCCGCGCATTATCGAGCAGTTGCTGCACAACGATGCGCAGGTGTTGTTCATCGGCGAGAATATCAGGCAAATCTTCCGGAATATCAACGATAAGTTCCAGCTCTTTTGCTGCCATCGCTTTGCGGATTGGCCAGAAAATGTTATCGAGTGCATGGCGCAAGTGCAAAGGTTCAAGAACCAAGTGTAATGTGCCCGATTCCAGCCCGGCGATGGTGATGACATTATTGAGTAGGGCCGTAACGGTTTGGGCATTTTTGCGCATGGCCTCAAGCAGCGTTCGTTGATCTTCGGGAATGGGGCCAGCTAAATTGCGCAGCAGTAGCTCGGAGGTGCCACCCAGTACCATGAGCGGTGTGCGCAGCTCGTGCGAAATGGTGGCGATGAAATTCGTTTTTGCCCGGTCGATCGCTACCTCGTGGGTGAGGTCTTGCAGCACAAATACATCGCCAAGGCGCGTACCGTCATCGCTTTGTACCGGGGCAGAGTTGATACGCACCACTCGATCGCCGATTTTGAATAAATCGACGGCGTGCCCACCGCCGAACGTGAGCGCGTTTGTTTCTAGCTGAGTAACCGGCAGATCATCGAAATGCTGGGGGCCAGGGTGGCCTTCTTCTAGCGCGAGTAGCTGCCGCGTGGTGCGGTTGATGAGCAAAATACGGCCATCGGGATCGCACACGACCACGCCATCGGTAATACTTTCGACGATTGCTGCGCGCTGGCTGGATTCAGAGCGAACGACGCGATATAAGTTGAGCAGGTGCCCGGTCATATCGTTGAAGGATTGCGATAGCAAGCCTACTTCATCGGTGACTGACACTTTGCTTCGCCGCCCGAGATCGCCCGCAGACACCGCCTGAGCGGTACTTACTAGCTCTTGCAGTGGGCGTGTGATCTGCCGGGCGATAAAAATGCCCAGCCCGGTAATCGCAAGCATCAGCACGAGGGTCAAAAGTGTCAACGGCCAGCGCACATCGCTCCAGGTGCCGGTAACGTAATCGCGCGCAAGCGATACCGAGAGCACACCCACAACATCGCTACGCACGCGCAGCGGTGCATAGGCAAACTGGTATTCGCGCTGATTAACCTGCACTACATCGAAGATGGCTTGCTGCTGGTTTATTTCCAGCGCGCGGATTGACGCTATCAAATCACGGCGGATATTGAGGTCGGCCAGGCCATTGGCTGGCACTAAGGTGCTTTCCAGGGCTACGCCATCTTCGGCCTGGTATAGGGCAAGCATGGCCGCCTGTGATTGTGTGCGCAGATCTTGCAGCAGTGTGTCGAGCCGGGTGGCGATCGCAATACCACCAACAACTTTGCCGTTCTGCGTCACCGGGGCAACGGTAAACAGGTAACGGGTACTACTACTGTCAAGTTCGAGTAAGCCAGCATATTTATCGCCGCGTGCATCTTGCTGCCCGGCGAGAATGCGCGGGACAAACCAGAGTTGTTCAAGCGATCGTTCAGGGTGGCTCACACGATCGGTTGGCTCGGTCGTAGGGCGTTCCCAGTCTACCAGCGCGCGCCCCTTAGCATCGAAGACAATCATGCGGTCAATGCGCTGGGTGGTTCGCTGCGAGCTAATGCGAAAGTATGGATCGAGCGCGCGTGCCAGGCCCGCACGATCGACGGTGGACAGGGCATCGGCTACGGCAGGGGCGTTGGCCTGCGGGTTGGCTTGTGCAAATACTATCAGGCGCAGAAAAACCAGGTTGTCGCTCTCTTGCTGAACGAGCTTGTCGTTCACATCACGAGCGACCTGTACCAGCTGATTATTGAGACGTTCCTGCGCATTGCCGGTAATGAACAAAAAGGCCACCGCCGAGCCTGCCAGCGCGACTACGAGGGTCAGTAGCAGGAACGGGAGGATTATTTTGTATTGCAGATGTGAGCGTAGCTCACGGATCAGGCGCATTGGTCGTACCCCTTTACCGAGGCACATGGAATGTGTCGGAGGTGCTGATATAAATGTAGGCTGAAAGCGCCACTTTGAGTATATAAGGTCAACCTTGGTGTCGCAAGCAAATTAGTAGTCTGTAGGATTACAATTTTGATACATGCCAATCGGCCAGATTTGGCATGATGAAGGGCAATAAGTATGGTTTATACCGTTCAGAATGTGTTGAATGATATGCTATGCCTGGATTGAGCAACCCAACAAAACTACATAAACTCATTAACCGTAATAATACAAATTGTCATTTTGTTTATTTACCAAAATTTGACTATTATGATGGGCCGTGGTATCCTCCGCGACCGTTGGCGGCCAAGGGCGCTGCTAGCAGGTTTTTCTTTGAGCCTAGGAGGTTGCATGCTCCAATCGCCGAGTGTGCCACGATTGCACAGCGACGAACAAAACGCATTTCACTATTACTTTCACCAAATATATTGCTCGCATTGCAAGTTTGCCCCAACGCTTATTCTCTTCGCCCTCATGCTCGCATTCGTTCTGCCCGCTGCCCCGGTTACCGCCACGCCGTCGCTCTCGTTGCCTATCCCATCAGGTGAATCCTGGAAGATTATTCAGGGGTATGGTTGTGGTACGCACAACAGTTGGGATCGCTATTCGCTTGATTTAGTGAATAGCAATGGGCGCACGTTCGGTGCGCCGGTGCGCGCTGCGGCGGATGGGACGATCTGGTCGTGGACGAGCAAGAGCGGCACACTCATTCTTGCGCATGGCGGTGGGTTCTACACAATGTATACGCATCTGGATCGTGCCGTATCGATCGCGCTCGACCGTGCTGTGAAACGCGGCGATGTGATTGGCTATGCTGGCGATCGCGCCGCGCATGGTCTGGCGCATTTGCATTTCACGGCATTTACCGGGCATGGCATTGCTGCAAGCGGTCGCCAATCGGTGCCATTAAGCTTTAACGAAGGCTATGATCTGCCGGATACTGGTGGGTGCAACCAGCACGGCGGCGAGGTGCTTACGACGCGGGGTGCGCAAGACACACGCATTACGAGTGTACAGTTCAGCACTACGGCGCAGCCTGAGCACTGGTACAACAGCGATATGCGGATCGAATTCCGCCTGCCTGATGATGTGCGTGGTTTTAGCCAGGGTTGGGATACGCCGCCAACCGGCGATGTGCCGCAATTTGGCGAGTCACTCGAAGGCTATGTGCAGACGGTGTGGGCGGGCGAGGGCCTGCATACGCTGTACATTCGCTACTGGGATGCGGCTGGCACGACACAGACGGCCAGTTTTGGCCCGGTGGGGTACGATACCACTGCGCCAGCTATGCCCGCGCCGTTGGGGGAAATCGCGTTGCATAGTGGCCAGGCTACCACCGTGCGCTGGCAAGCCGCGACCGATAATGGCGCAGGTGTGGCGGGCTACCAGGTGTACATTGGCACCGACCCGAATGGAACGGCAGATGCCATGGTCGCAACGCCTGAAACGAGTGTGCCTGCGCTGCCGGTAGGGAGCTATGTGCTGCGCGTGCAGGCGCTCGATTATGCTGGCAATGCGAGTGCCTGGCAGACGCTGGGTATGCTTACTGTTAATGAGTAAGGCTTAGAAACCCTGTGTTTCGTGGGCTCATCGCGTCAAAGTACCAAAACGTTCGGGGCAGCATATCACCCCCCGAACGTTTTATGCAAAACAATCAGTAGATTGCACGAAGCGGCTATCGAGCGTCTCACTAACCGTAATGTTCCCTAAAATATGGGCAGGTAAAGCCGAGTTTGCCAAAGTAATCGTAGGCGGGGGTGTCCTGGGTTACACTGGGTGCTTCGATATCGGCTGCGAAGAGCTGTACGCCTAAGGCTAGCCCATCGCGCACCATCACCTGGCACACTTGCGCATCGAGCGCATACGACGGTGCCATAATACCGGGAACAGGCGTATCGATTCCAAACCACGCCATGCCATCAGAAACATACATCGTGCGAACCGCAGCTACCTCACTTCTCTGGCGCAATAGGTAGTGGTGCCAGCCGGGCCGCCCGACGAGCGCAAGCAGCCATGGCGTTGTGGGTAAACCATAAAGCCTATCAATGAAGGTGGCCCAGTCTGCGGCATTGGTCGATGTCACCTTTTCTACGTGCATATCGGCGGGCACAGCGATTGGGTCTGCTGCCAGCGGTGCGCCTGTGCGATAAATGCGATCCCAACCGCCGCGCAGTCGTAGCTTTCGCGCTTGAAACCATGCAGGGAGTTCGGCGGGCTGCGCTTGAAGGATATGATAAAACGTAAAATCGTGGATGCCAGCTTCGTGATAGGTCGCTATAATCTGGTCAAGGATCGCCTCGGTGGCGGGCTGTGTTACGCCAAAGTTTTTGACGCAGTTGAAATGAATGAACGGAATATGCTTACAGCGGGTGAAGACCACCGGCCCCACGCGCATAATCTCTAGCTGAAATTGGCGAACAAATTCGCTTGGAGCCGCCGCATACATATCGAGCCAGGCATTGGTTTCACACATTTCGAGCTGCGCCGCTCGTTCTGCTGATATTGCGTCTGTTCTCACCCTTCGTCTCCTAATCTACGTATCACCAGC
Organism: Chloroflexi bacterium SZAS-1; assembly: GCA_018266315.1. GTDB lineage: Bacteria > Chloroflexota > Chloroflexia > Chloroflexales > Roseiflexaceae > Kouleothrix. The sequence continues at coordinate 18,918 of JAFEAS010000052.1, forward strand.
ACGCTTTTCCCTGGCAGTGGTGCTAGTGTATTATCACGTCCAGGTTGTTCTGCTCGAATATGCGGAGTGTCGGGCTTGCCTGGATGCGTACTATCGACATTATTGAGGATGGTTTCAAAGCAAACGCCAGAAATGTAAACAGAGCAAACCAGTTGGCTTGCTCTGTTCGGTTGCATGAGCGGGGTATTAATTCAATGTTAGACGTTGATTGATTCGCGACTCCAGGCTACTTGAGTATTTTGCACTGCCTGTGCTTCCACGCCGGGGGCAATCTGCACCTCTTCTTCGGCCAGATCCTGAACGACGATGCCTGGAATTACCTGACTTATCTTCACTACCAGCGGCGTCATTTCCTTCAGCGCTGCCAGTGCCATATTTGCAACACCGCTATGGTTAAGTGCTAGCCCGGTAGTATGTAACATAGTATAGCCTACCGAAGCCAGGCTTAGCGCGGTGTAGTCATCGCGCAGCATTTTCGACACAGGATCGTGACGCACTTTATCGTACAATCCAGCCGCAATACCAGCAATTGCGCTTATAGCTTCTTTTACCGGGGCGCTCGTTTCGCCGCCGACGCTAGAGAGCTGCTGCTCAAGGCCACTAACCTGGGTTTCAAGCGTTGTTTTCATTGATGTGATGATTGACCGGACGCCCGCATACGCGTCGATGCGATCATCGCCCAGCTGGCGTTCAATCGCCTCGATAATATGCTTGTCGAGCGCGACCATGTCGCTCACATATTGTTGCAGAATGTCTTCGTTGGTGCGCATAAACCTGCTTCCTCTCTTCATACTACGTTGTAGCCCCTTGCTACATAAGATAAGAAGAAGCAAGTCGTGTGCCAAGGCTGTTCATAATTAGTGCAAAATATTTGCGGGATAAGAAATAACGCCTTAAGCAGTAGCTACGCCGGGCGCAGCCGCGCTTGCTGTGGGTGCTAATGCCGCTGCTAGCACCTCTTCCACGCGATCGACAAACACGAATTGCAGCGTATTCCGTACCTCTTCAGGTATTTCATCGAGGTCGGGCGCGTTGCGCTGCGGCAGAATAACGGTGCGCAGGCCAGCCCGATGTGCGGCCAGTACTTTTTCTTTCACCCCACCAATCGGTAATACTTTGCCGCGCAGGGTAATTTCGCCAGTCATTGCGACACTATCGCGCACTGGGCGGCCACTGAGCAGGGATACTAACGCCGTGGCCATGGCAATCCCTGCCGATGGGCCATCCTTAGGGATTGCGCCAGCCGGTACGTGCAGGTGAAGGTCGCTGCGATCGAAAAAGCGTGGGTCGATGCCCAGGTGTTCGGCTTCGGAACGGACATACGCCAGCGCAGCGCTGGCCGATTCGCGCATCACATCGCCCAGCTGCCCGGTGATGGTAAAGCCCTTGCCGCCCGGCATGCATGTCGCTTCGATGAAAATAATATCGCCGCCTACCGGAGTCCATACCAGCCCGGTCACAATGCCTGGGCGATCGATGCGTTCGGAAATTTCGGGGAAATAGCGCTGGCGGCCCAGGTATGCACGGGCTTGCTCGGCATCGATGACGATTGGCGCCTGCGCTGCCTGGTTGCCGCTGGTAAGCGCCTGGGCAATGGCGACGGCGGCTTTACGGCATAGGTTTGCAATCTCACGTTCAAGGTTGCGCACACCAGCTTCGCGAGTATATTCTTCAATCGCTACTTGCAGCGCCGCATCCGTTACATGTATGTCGGCAGCGGAAAGTGCGTGCTCGGCGAGCTGTTCGGGCAATAGATAGCGCCGCGCAATCTCAAGCTTTTCGCGCATGGTGTAGCCCGCCAGCTGAATCAGTTCCATGCGATCGAGCAGGGGCGGCGGAATGGTTTGCAGCGTGTTTGCCGTAGCAATAAACATTACTGGTGTGAGATCCCAGGCTACGTCGAGGTAGTGATCGCGGAAGCTATAATTCTGCTCGGGGTCGAGCACTTCAAGCAGCGCCGATGACGGGTCGCCGCGAAAATCGGCACCAAGCTTGTCGATTTCGTCGAGCATGAACACCGGGTTGTTCACCTGCACACGCCGAATCGTCTGAATAATGCTGCCAGGCATTGCGCCGATGTAGGTGCGGCGGTGCCCCCGAATCTCGGCCTCGTCGCGCACGCCGCCGAGCGATAGGCGAATAAATTGGCGGCCCATCGCGCGCGCAATCGAGCGACCCAGGCTGGTTTTGCCCACGCCCGGTGGCCCCACAAAGCATAAAATCGCGCCATGCGGGTTGGCGGTAAGGCCCAGGCGCTGCTGGCGCAACGCGCGTACCGCCAGATATTCGAGAATGCGCTGCTTAATCGTTTCAAGATCGTAGTGATCTTCGTCGAGCACCTGGCGTGCGTGCGTCACATCGAGCTGATCGTCGCTACGCTGCTGCCAGGGGAGCGCCAGCAGCGTTTCGAGATAGGTGCGAATAACGCTGTATTCGGCGGCGGCGGGCGGCATTTGTGCCAGGCGGCCCAGCTCGCGTTCGGCCTGAGCCTGGGCTTCGCTGCTCATCCCGGCATCGGCGACGGCCTGGCGCAGGCGCGTAATCTCCGCCGCATTCTCGTCGGTTTCGCCCAGCTCTTCGCGAATCGCGCGCAGCTGTTCGCGCAGCAGGTATTCGCGCTGGTTCTTGTCGATGCCGCTCTGCACTTGCGACTGGATACGCTGGCCAAGCTGAAGCACCGAAAGCTCGCGCGTGAGAATCTCGGTCAGGCGGCTGAGCTTCTCGCGCACACTGCCAAGCGCTAAAACCTCCTGGCGCTCGGCCACACTGCTGCGGAACATAAGCGACACAGCCAGCAAATACGCCAGGCGGCGCGGGTCGTCTTCGTTGATGATCTGGGTAGGCAGCTCTTCGCCGGGGTTGGGTAACAGCTGCAAAATTTGCTGAGCCAGGCTTACCAGGTTGCGCATTAGCGCCTGGGTTTCTAAATCGTCGCTCGTCTCTTCGGCCAGCACCCGTACGCGCGCGCGAATGTACGGCTCGGTTTGCAGAATTTCAACGATCTCAATCTTCTCAAGGCCCTGTACTGCGACGCGTAAGGTGTCATCGGGCAGGCGCAGCAGCCGATGAACCATAGCGACCGTGCCAATGGGGTAGTAATCGCTGGGGGTAATCGTCGCCGGGCGCTCATCTTCCTGCTTCAGCGTCATCAGGCCAATCATGCGCTCGCCCAGCACGGCATCGTCGATAAGCTTAATCGACTGTTCTTGCCCAACCGCCAGTGGAATAACCGTCAGTGGGTAGATGACCATATTGAATAGCGGCAAGATTGCCAGCTCGCTGGGGATCGGTGGTGACGGCGCGCGCGGCTCGTCGGGCTGCGGCTCGGGGATGCTGTGCTCCTCACTCATGTGCTGCTCCCTTGCCTTGTGCTATGCGGGCGGCAATGTTGGTGGTGAACCACGCGGGTAGATTATTCGGCGCTATGAACGTACACCCGGGCCGGGCTGAGCCGTGGCAGCTCAACAAACAGAAACCCATCGTCGTAGTGCGCCGTTACGCGCTCGATATCGAAGGGCTGGCTTAGAAACACCTCAACCGCAAATGCACCATAGTTAATACCCATCTGGTGGTAGCCCACCAGCGGCTGTTCGTGCCGCTCGGGGCGCTGGCCTTCGATGCGCAGCCCGCGATCATCCAGGGTAATGGCGATTTCTGCCTCGCGCATGCCCGCCAGCTCAACGCGCACAATAAACACCTGTGCTGTTTCGTACACATCGGTTGGCGGCTGCCACACCTGGTGCTGGTGGGCGATCATGAAGAGCGCGCCAGTCTGGGTGCGCTGAAAGGCCCGCTCAAGCTGCTGCTGTAGCCCGCGTGGGTTGCGTATATGTAAGGGCCGCCGCAAATACACAACGCGCTGCATCGCGAGCCTCCTTTAGCTGCTGGGTGTTCGGGTGTGCATTATAGCAAATGTAGGGCTTTCACTGTACGGAGCGCAGACACTCATCGAGAAGTGGAGCAGTTGCGCAGGCACGCGAAAGCCCTAATAATGGTTTTAGGACTTTCGTTTACTCAATCAAATTCTTCATGTTCTTGGTGCTTTTTTGCGCTCCGCGCAAAAAAGCACCAAGAACAAAGAAAAAGTACCGTGCTGCCGCAGGCAAATACACAAGGAAGCGAAAGTCCTGGGTTTACTGCCCCTGAGCAAACTCGCCCCAGCCCCGATCGGGAGCGCGCCCGGTGAACGGCAAATGAACATCGGTACCGCTATCAATCAGCGGGCTTCCGGCGCGCGGCAGATTGGCGGCGCTCAGCAGCGGGTCGCCTTGTGTGGCGTGTTTTTCATAGCCTTTGGCAAGCCATGCCGCCAGCGGCGCACCGTTCACCTGGCTGGTGATATAGTGATTATAATCAACCACAATATTGGCAAACAGCGTGGCATCGCGTGCCATGTAGAGGTCGTTCGTCTGGCCCTGAAGAACATTATTGCGCACATCAACCCCGGTTGGTATGGCATTCTCCGCTGAGTAGCTCAGGTACACCGCCGACCCGGCAGCGCGCAGGATGGTATTGTTGTAGACACGGGCCTGGGTGCTGGTACGCACAATAATGCCGCTGCCGCTCCCGCTATCGCTCCCCTGGCTGATGATATCGTGGATGAGATTACCGGCGAGCAGCACACGACTGGGTGCCAGCGGGTAGGCCACACCGTTTTTATTGCCACGGGTAATTTCAATACCCTGAACAGCATCCCAGATATGGTTGCCAATTACCTGAATATCCTGGGCATCATACTGCACCTCAATCGCCATGCCATCGGAAGAATTGACCACATGGAACCCCCACGCGCGATTATTGCGCACCACTGCGGTATGCGTGCTTTTCATGTCTACCGCATTTTCGCGATTATCGTGCAGATCATTATTCTCGATCAGGATATTGCGCGCAAAGCGCCCGTAGCCAGGATAATCGGGCGTGTTGATTTGAATAGCATCGCCGGAGTTATTGTGAATATTGCAGCCGCGAATGGTAATATTGCTCGCGGTTTTAATGCCAATGCCATGCGCATCGCTACTACCCGCATCGAAGTTATTGATCTCGCTTGATTCAATCAGCACATTCTGCACATCATTTTCGATCCGAATACCATACATTGCGCTGCCATACAGGTGCAGACGTTGCAGGGTAATGCCCTGGGCTGGCGGCTCAATCCAGATTGCATCATCATCAGTGGCAGGATCGACCGCAAGCTGCTGGATCACAAGCTGCTGGGCCTGAATGCGTATAGCACCCTGAATGATGGTGGCGCTTGCGCCTGCGCCGCGCAACGTAATGGGTGCGCCAGCCCGCCCCGATCGGTGAATTACTAGGTTTTCTCCATACGTTCCGGCGGGCACAATAATTGTGTCGCCGGGTTGGGCTTGATCTAGCGCGGCCTGGATGTTCTGCGTCACAATCACCGAACGACCGCCAGCCTGAATAACGGGCAAAAATACGCTTGTATCGCTCGTTTGTGTGGCCGGGGCGGCGTGGATGCTCAATATGCTTACTGCAACAAGCAGCAGTAGCGATGTGTATAGAAGGAATGAACGCATTGTTCGCCTCACTGTACGTAACTTTCCAACATATGCACCATACCACATCCATGCCCGCACAAAACCTAACAGTCCCATCACAATGCCCGGGCTTCCGCGCTATCTCCATAGCGCATTGATTGCGCCTGCGGCAGCACGGTACCGAACTTTTCTGCTGGTG
>JAFEAS010000053.1:0-5227 GCA_018266315.1 Chloroflexi bacterium SZAS-1
CCGAGTGGGTTCGACCGGGCGAGAAGGCATGAATCCATGTGTCACGAGGTTAGTTTGGCAGGCGGCGCAGTGCTCGTTCTACCGCAGCACGGAGGTCGGGCGCGCTCTCCAGGTGGCTCAAGTTGGCACCGCTCATAACCAGCGCCTGGGCTACTTCAGGGTGAATACCCGCAAGCATCGTGTGCGCGCCTAATAATTCAAGTGCTTGTGTCGTTTGCAGTAACCAGCGTACCACGTGAGAGTCAATCATTGCCATCCCAGTGAGATCGAGGATCGCTAGCTGCGCATGTTGTGCTTCCGTCGCAGCCAGTAGGCGCTGCGTCAGTAGTTGGGCACGCTCTATATCGAACTGCCCTACGAGCGGCACGACCAGAACTTGGTTCAAGATGGGAATGATCGGTACACTTAATGTGCGAATGGTATCGGCCAGGGTCTCGCGTTCGGTCAGGCTTTGCTTGAGCTGGGCAAGCGCTTGCTCAAGCTCGGTATTGCGCTCGGCCATTGCGGCCTGTTGGCGCTTAACTTCGGCTTGCTGCTCGCGCAACGCTCCCAACATACGGTTGAATGCGGCCACAAGGCGGTTTAGTTCGCCAGAACTGCTGGTTGAAACTGGCTGATCATACTGACCCTGATGGATACGCTCGGTCGCCTCAGCCAGGGCATAGAGCGGCCGCGTCAGTCGGTGCGCCTGGTGAATGCCAATCAGGACTGCTAGGGCAAAGACCCCCATCAGGGCAGCGATGCTGATCTGCTCGTTGCGCCGCATCCGAGCTTCTATGTCGTGAGTACCGCTGGTGAGGGTTGCAAGAGCTCCCTGCGCAATCACATCGGCGCTTTTCTGTAACGCAGAAGAGCGCTCGCTCAACTGCGTCGCACGAATCGATTGCAGCGCGATCAGGTTGGTAGCAAGCTCATTCGTCAGGGAAATTGATTTAGTTGTCTCGTCTAGTGCCTCTCGTAATGTTGTGTTATCGGTCGTTTGCAGGCTTTCAAGCCTGCTCTGCAGACGGTGCAGGCTCGAAGTCGCCAGATTAGCGGCGCCGGGGTTTTGCGCCGAAACCATGCGGCTGAGCGCCAATATAGCTGATTGGAGGTTACTCTGGGCGGCCAGCAGCGTTGGCAATTGCTGCGCCGACGATGGGTTGGTCTCGCCCGTGAGCAGGCGGTTGAGCAAGGCATTTGTCCGAAAGTTTACGCTATCTATATTTTGCTGCACGCGCTTTTGAGCTTTGAGCAGCAGATCAATGTCATTAAAGGTCTGTTTGTAATCACGCAGCCGCGCTCCCACTTCGTTTGTGCGTTGCGATTGGGGGTTGTTACTATCACGGATTTGCTGTAGTGCAAGATCGCTTTCTAAAGCATTAAGGGTCGTCGTGACCTGCGCACGCTGTTCGGGTAATGGCTGCTGCAAATAATAGTTCACGGCCTGCTGTACGGCAGCGGCGCGCCCAGCGATCTGGGCACCAAGCCGCGCTTCAATAGCAGCAGTAGCATTAAGGGTATTAACTTCTTGATTAATCTTTTCGAGCTGATAGAGTAAAAAGAACACCAGCCCCGCCATAAGAGTAAGTCCTAAGCCATAAGTGAGCAGAACGCGGGTGCGTAGTGTGAGCGCATGTTTCATTGTATTACTCATCGCGCCCGCGTAGCGAGCAAAAGCGACTGGAACAAGGCCATATCATGCAGCAAGGCACGGCGTAACGCCATACTTCTATGAGTATAAAACTGAATCATGCGGGAGTGTAGCTTAAGAGTAGCACAACTTAGCAGCGAATTTACAGCATAATTGGCAATTATGGGGGCCATACGTAAGGATTAGCCACAGTAGTTATATCAACATAGAATGCGGATGTATGCCTGCATCAGGGTCAGGACATCCGCATATATAGCTATCTCGCTTCGGTTGCAAATCCTTTCAGATAGGGCTATTGAGGTATCAGTAAGCAGCCATGGTATAGTTAGCTCTATCTGAAAGGTTTATGACCCTGAGCAGAAGCGCAGCGAAAGCCCAGCCTATTTTCCGCCGTCGAGCTTCACCACAGCATTTAGCTGATTAGGCCGGTCGGGGGTAAGCCCGCGGGCAATTGCGCGCTCGTATGCCAGCATTTGCCCAAACGGTAGGTACAGCGGGCCACGCACTGGCTCAGCAATATTCGCCAGAGCAATGTCATCAGCGCCGACGCCCACGGCTACGACCCGTGCCCCCAACATGCGCATTTCGTTAAGTACCGCTTGCTCATGGGCACGCGCTGTGTCAGAGAGTAACCCTACAATCAGGGTGCCCGGGCGAGCCATTGATTGGGGGCCGTGGCGATATTCAAGAAAATGAAAAGGTTCGCTTTCACTAAGCGACATTTCTTTCATTTTCAAGCTCAGCTCGGCGGCCAAACCGTAGCGCGCGCCCGAACCTAGAAAGAAACAGCGGTCGATCGGTGCCTCAGCGCCTAATTCGTGCGCGAGCGCTGCACTGGTGCGCAATATGGCCTGGCCTGCCGCCGGTAGCCCGGCCAGGTCGGTAAACAGATCGGTACGTGCCGCCCACTGCGCAGCCAGCACCAGCGTGCCCAGATATAAGGTGGTGAATGCGCGCGTTTGCGCGATGCTTTGTTCTTGTCCGGCGGTGATCACGATGTTCATATCGCCCATATGCGCTAATGGGCGCTCGGGATAGCAAGAAAAGGTGAGGACTGGCCCACGCCCTGCCCCGCGAAACGCCTCAACTGCGCGCAGCGTTTCGGTGGTTTCGCCCGAACGACTCACTGGCACCAGCAGTGTGCGCGCCCCGCCTGGGAAGCTGCCCAACGGGTTCAGCCACACTTCTGAGGCGGGTAGCCCAATCGCCGATATCCCCGCCAGCTCGCGTAGTGCCGCTGCGGCTGCCAATGCCAGATAATAGGTCGAACCGCAGCCGGTGAAGACAACATGCTCGGCACCGTTTGTGCGAATAAACATGCCCAGCGCATCGGCCTGTGTTTCCATCAGCGCTAAGGTATTGGCCCAGGCCGTGGGCTGTGATTGAATTTCAGTCCAGGTGTAATCGTGAAATGGCGGCATCTGCTTCTTCCCTTGTTACCACAGATATACTGTGGCTAGCGCATACGTAAAATAACCCGCTCGGCGTTACGAAAATAAACTTTTTCTAGAATGTCGTCGGGCAACGCCAAGCCATAGATCTGCCAGCGGCCCTGGCGCGGCACTGGCTCGGGATCGTAGCTGAAGTATTCGTCGTCGGTTTCTAAAAAGCGATAATAAAGCTGGTAGGTTGGTATATCGGCACCAGCGTCGATGCCGAATAGAATGCGGTCGGCGTACTGCGTAAAGAATCGTCGAGCCGTGTACGGCTGGCGGCCCAGTTCGCCCAAACGTGCACTTATATCGACATAAAAATTAGGGCAGCGCTCTAGCAGCGCGCCTACCCAGCCGAGGTTTTCGGCGTAGCAACCAACGTGCGCGCCAATGAAATCGGTACCAGGGTGGCGGGCTACCAGTGCTGCCAGGCCCGCCATAATCGCCAGAAATGGCGGAAACGGTGGGCTAGGAAATTGCCAATCGGGATGCGCATGCAGCTCTTCCCAGCGCTCGTTAGTTTCATCAAGTGGGTCGAAAAATGCTACCGGGTCGGCAACATGAATCATAACCGGGACATTCAGCTCGCCAGCAGTCGCCCATAATGCGTCGAGGCGGGGGTCATCGATGCGAACCAGGGTGCCATGCTGGTCGCGCACATGCAGCCCGAATGGTTTCCAGATTTTCAAGCCCTCGGCCCCACGCGCCACTTGCGCGCGGAATTGCTGGGCGGCCCATTCGCCAAATGCATCGCCGTGCGTCGGCCAGGCCGACCAATCGACGCCACCAAAAATGCGGAAGCGCTCAGGCGCGGCCTGCTTAAATTTCGCTAGATGCCGCGCTAAAATCTCCTGGCCCCAGCCACCATCAAGATCAACGAGCACTCGGACATTGGCGGTATCCATCGCCGCCAGTAGCTCATCGAGCGGGCGCGCATCCCAGCCGCCGCCAAATTCCGGGCCGAGGTGATTATGCGCGTCGATCACTGGGAAGCGTGGGCGTTTAATTGACGTAATGTTCGTAACGAGGGCGGGCCGTGGCCGAAATGCGGATAGCTGCATAAGTGCTCCATGAATACCAGCTGGATACCTTCACTATAATGCGTGTCCGCGCGGATGTCAAGCTGTATTTGCGCGTTTTTGACTGAATGTGCGCAATATCTTCAAAATGAGCTTGACTTTTTGCCGAAGTAGCATACAATTCAAGCAGAAACGCACATAACTTTTGGCTACTCGATGACATTATCACTTGAACGCCACGCACAGATTGCACAATTGATTGAAACCCAAGGCCGGGCAACCGTCGAGGAGCTCAGCGCGCGCTTTGGCGTAAGCGAAGCAACCATTCGGCGCGATCTGGAGAAACTCGATGCGCAGGGAGCAGTGCGCAGAGCGCATGGTGGTGCCGTCGCGGTGCTACGTGCGACACCTGAGCCGCCAGTACTGCGCCGCGCCGATGAACACGCTGCCGAAAAGCGGCAGATTGGTGCCGCAGCCGCCCAACTCGTCGCCGACGGCGACACGATTATTCTTGGCTCGGGTACGACCACGCTTGCGGTGGCACGCCACTTGGGTGGCAAGCGTAACCTCAAGGTCATCACCAACGCGTTGAATATTGCGCTGCTGCTGGCTAACCAGCCAGAGATTACCTTGATTGTCACTGGGGGATTGGTACGTAGCTCCGAGCAGTCGATGATCGGTCATCTGACGGAGCGGGCCTTGAGTGAATTGCGCGCCGATAAGCTGATTATGGGCATTCGCGCGCTTAGCCTGGCCGAGGGCCTGAGCAATGAATATGGCCTCGAAACATCGGTAGACCGGGCTATGCTGCGCTGTGCGCCGCAGATCATCGTTGTTGCCGACCACAGCAAGTTCGAGCGGGTCGCTTCGGTGGTGCTCGCGCCGATTAATACAATACACACGCTCGTGACGAGCAGCCTAGCTCCTATGGCTGATCTCGATGAATTACGCCGCTTGGGGGTGCAGGTAGTGGTGGCGCCTACGAAATAGCGCTGCTGTTACGGCAAGGTTGATGCATTGTATCCTTACAAACCTACCTGTATCTTGGCAGTCGAAATGAGGTGGGCCGTGCTGTAGTCGCTAGGGTTGCAATTTGCTCGCTCGCCCAAAGGTCGCGAGCATGCGGGCAAGGGTTGGCTCAA
>JAFEAS010000053.1:5319-21887 GCA_018266315.1 Chloroflexi bacterium SZAS-1
GGTCGCGATCGAGCGTATAGACACGGCCTGGGCCAATTGGAGTTGTAATTGGCTGCCAGGCGACAATCTCGCTGTGATTGGGCTGGATGCTGATCCAGGATTGTTCGTCAGCAGCAGTCTGTGCTAGCTCAATCGGCCCACGAAGGCCAACGCCGCCCACAAAAAACTCGCTCTCGTTCGCATCATCAGCAGGAATACCGTGCACCTGAGCAAGTGACGTATCTCGAAACTGTACTTCACAATCACCCAGCGGAACTGGTGCCCACGCGGCGGGTACGCTGATGGTATAGGCCCACGCAGGTTTAGGGCAGTTGGTTGGAATATATGTACGCAGGCGGTCGCTAGAGGGCACGACAGTGGGTAAAGCGCTGGTTGAAGCGCAGGCACAGAGGAAGGGAAGAACGCAGAAGCATAATAGCAAACGCGCTCGTAGGCAAGCTGGGGATTTCAAGCGCATAGGGTGGTTCCCATCTACCTGGTTGCAAGGACTGCCACATGCGTCGCGGCAGCCGCAATTGTTACGGGCAAATTATATCCACCGCCATGCACTGATAAAACTGGACACGACGCGCGATTGGCTACGTCTAGCACAAGGCGTGTCACATGTCCAAAGTCCTCATTAGTCCAATTACTAATGCCCTTGCCGCAATCGTCGCGGTGAGAGTCATATCCTGAAAAGATACAGATCAGATCGGGCTGCCAAGGCAACTGCTGCAACGCTTCCCTAAATATCTTCTGGCTTTCATTCGCACGGTAGAACTGGCCACTTAACTGCATTTGCTCCCCAAAACTATCGTCATAAACCTCATTGAGGAGCGGAATGTTACAATGGCCTACTGCTGCTGCCGCTGTGGTAGTGCCCCACGCTAAACCACACGCACTCGCCATATACAGATCAGCGGCACTGTGGATACTGATGCAATAGACACTTGTATCATGCGCAAAAATGGCTTGTGTGCCATCGCCGTGGTGATGATCCCAATCAACAATCAGCACCCGGCCAAATCCGCTTACTTGGGCATAGCGCACGGCTGCTGCAAGCGGATGCAGCAAACAATAGCCATGCCCCCAATCGGCATACGCATGATGCCCACCAAAGCTAAAACAGTAAGCACGTTCCAACGCTCCTGTGCGCATCTGGTCGATCGCGGCAAACATTCCACCAAGGCTATAGCGATACCCGGGTAAACAGTACTCCATTCCAGCGCACTCTCTGCTTAGCTTGGGAAGTTCTGCAGGCGGTGTACCAGCGGCCATCAGGTGCAGCTGTTGAAGATAGGTTGGCGTATGAACGCGAACATAGTCTTCATCTGAGGCCTCACGAAGTGCAAGCGTGGGATACTGACGCAAACTAGCTGCAAGTTCGTGCCGTACCTGCTGAAAATAAGGCCACGAGAAGCCAACGAAAGGAATCCGGCTGGCACTCTTTGAGGTCAGCACAGTTTGGGGATGCAGATAGGTAGCAAAGGTTGACATCATGGGGTAAATGGTAAATTTATAAGCTGATTAGTAGAAGGGACATAATCGCAACCTTTTACGTATGCATATCGTCGGCCAGCACTTCCTCAATCGTGCGCCGCGCTGCGGTCGCTTTCACTGCATCGGTGCTTCTATATTCCTCAAGCGTAATCAACGCCTTCCACAACGCCCAGCCCCGGCCCCGCGCCCACATAGCCGCATCAATCGGTAGCGCTGCCCGGAATGCGTTCCGACTTGTGCCTTCAAATAATGTCCACGCAATCGCGAGATCGCATGCAGGGTCGCCAACCCCGGAACAGCCAAAGTCAATCACCGCGCATAACGCGCCGTCTTTGAGCAGCAAATTCCCGGCGGCAATATCGCCGTGGAACCAGACCGGCGGGCCGTGCCAGGGCGCAGCCAGCGCCGCTTCCCATACGGCTAACGCTGTGTCCGAATCAATCTCGCCTTCCAGCAGCTTCAGTGTATCGCGCGTCTCAGCGTCGTACATAGTGAGCGGCGCACCGCGAAAAAAACTGTGTTGCCCCGCAGCAGGGCCATTGGTAGCATCAATACGCTGGAGCGCAGCAAGAAATTGCGCCAGCGTCGCCGCCACCTGCGACAGATCAGCAATATGCCCGGTGATGGTGCTCTCACCCTCAATCCATCCGTAGATCGACCAGGGCCAGGGGTAGGTGCTACTGGACACACCTTTGGCGCGCGGAATCGGAATAGGTAAGGGCAGCAGCGGTGCGAGCAGCGGCAGCCAACGCTGTTCCTTTTCTACCTGCGCGGCATACACGGCGGCACTTGGCATTCGCACAGTCATATCGTTCCCAAGATGAAATGTGCGATTGTCCCATCCACTTTGCGCAACTGGCGTAATAGGCAGATCGGCCCATTGCGGAAATTGCGTTTCAATCAACTGCTTTACCAGCGCTACAGATATTTTCATACACAAAGTCAATTCGGGCCATTTGGCGTGCCATCGGGCTTGCGCGGTAATGTCACATCACCCATACTAGTAACCGTTGGGCGTACATAATCGGGAATAAATTCCTGGTCGGAAACTTTTTTGCGCCGCCCATCGATAAAGAAATCTTCGTCGAAATTCGGTGAGCGCCGCACCAGCCGCGCCAGCCGAATATGGTAGGCAAAGAAGCCGATGGCCAACCCAACGCCATACGCGCCAAACAGGTCGGTTCCGGCCTGAAACAGTGCTAGAATCGCCCCACCGCCGATAATGCCAATCACCGTCGCAATATCGCTGAAATCGACCGCCGCTGTGCGGTAGCGGTCGGTAAAATACACCCGCCAGCCAATCACAATGCCGAACGCCAGCGCACCAAGCAGCTGAATCACACGGGCGAAAAGATCAGGCATAGCGCCTCCTTATCCGGGCGACGACATTGTGTTGAGGTTCCGCGCCTGCGGCAGCAGGGTATTTTTCTTCTTCCCAGTGTTTGAACCAAAGCGTCCAAACACCAGGGAACTGAAGACTTTACTCGGGCAAGTGAAAAGCCTAGCGATACGTCAGCGATAACGCAGTGCCAGGGCGCGGTACCAGGTTCGCGCCAGCAGCCAGCTTGCCACTAGTGCAACAGCAAACGCCACCAGTGCAACGGGCACGACCAGCCGCCATAGCAGTAGCGCTTGCACCACGAGGCCCAGCAACAGGGTCAACGCCCGCCACGCGCACCAGCTACGCCCGGGGTGCGACAGCATCCAGCCCCACACCAGTCCAATTCCAACGCTACCGAGCACTGCAAGCATACGTTTTCGCCTACTCTACTTTTTGCAGGTTGGCGAAGCTCGCCAGCAGGCGCTTGACACCCTTACCGGCAAAGGCTACGGTGACCTCTTCGTCGTTCTCCACCAGCTTCGAGCTGACCACAACGCCATCGCCAAAGGTAGCGTGACTCACTTTCTGCCCGGCGAAAAATACCGCAGCGCGCGGCGTAGCCGGTGCAGGCGTACTACTACGGCTCGCGCCGAACGTTGACGCGCCTGGGCGTGTAGGCCCGTTGCGGCCAGGTAAGCTGCCAACCCGCCCGCCAACGCCTGAGCTGCCAAACGAGCTGCGCCCGCCGAACATACTGGTTTGCTGGCTGGGGGCGGTAGCGCGCCGCGCTGGCGGCTTTACCATGGCTTTGGGAATATCGGCCAGGAAGCGCGAGGGCTGCGCCAGATTAGTGCGGCCAAATGTGGCGCGGCGGAAGGCATAGAACAAATACAGACGCTGCTTAGCACGGGTCGCACCAACATAGAACAGCCGCCGTTCTTCTTCCAGCGCGTCTTTCTCGTCGAGCGAGCGCGAGTGCGGTAATAACCCTTCTTCCAGGCCCACCAGAAATACCACCGGGTATTCCAGGCCCTTTGCCTGGTGCAGCGTGATGCAGGTAATCGTATCGCGATTTTCCTTCATCTGGTCGATATCCGACACCAGCGCGACTTCTTCCAAAAAAATCGGCAGCTGATTTTCGCGCGGCAAGTTTACATAACTAACAGAAGCATTGCGCAACTCTTCAATATTCGCCCAGCGCTCGCCGCCCTCTTCTTCGCCATACTCCCGCAGCAGCGCTTCTTGGAAGCCGACCCGTCCGAACAAAAAGTCCATCAGTTCGCCAAGATCGCCTTGGTGGCGCTGGGCGATCAGCTCATCGATCAGGGTGAGAAAATCGAGCAGCGCCTTACGCATGCGCGCAGTGAACGGCGTCTGCGTGTTCGGCTCGTCGGCCAGCAGCTGTAGCGCCACGTAGTTTGGTACACTGAGGCTGGCGGCCCAGCGATTCAGCTCGTCTTCGCTACGGTCGCCAATGCCGCGCCCCGGCCAGTTCAGCACCCGGCTGAAGCTAATTGTGTCGTTTGGGTTATAAGCCAGGCGCAAATAG
The DNA here is from genome assembly GCA_018266315.1 of Chloroflexi bacterium SZAS-1. GTDB lineage: Bacteria > Chloroflexota > Chloroflexia > Chloroflexales > Roseiflexaceae > Kouleothrix. The sequence goes on from JAFEAS010000053.1 coordinate 9,669, forward strand.
GCCAGCGCGTCTTTAATCTCTTTTCGCTCGTAGAAACGCGTGCCGCCCACGAGCTGGTAGGGCAAGCTACGCGCCATTAACGCCTCTTCAATCGAGCGCGATTGCGCATTCGTGCGGTACATTATTGCTATTTCGCCGGGCCGATATTCGCTGCTGGCTATTAGCCGCGCGATCTCGGCGGCTACCTGCTGGGCCTCATCTTCCTGGTCGTAGCCCTCCTGAATTTGCACCAGCGTCCCACGTTCGTTCTCCGTCCAGATGCGCTTGGCGTGTTTACGCTTCTCGCCGCCCTGAATTACCGCCTGAGCGACATCGAGGATGGACTGGGTGCTGCGATAGTTCTGCTCAAGCAGTACTACCCGTGCGTCGGGATAGTCGTCTTCGAAATAGCGAATGTTGCGAATATCGGCACCGCGAAACGCATACACACTCTGGTCTTCGTCGCCGACGACAAATAAATTACGACGCTTACGGGCTAGCAACTTCAGCAGCAAATACTGCACGCGGTTGGTGTCCTGATATTCGTCGGCCAGCATATACAGGTAGCGATCCTGGTATTTTTCCAGCACTTGCGGATGCTGCTCGAATAATCGCACCGTCTCCACCAGCAGGTCGTCGAAATCGAGGGCGTTGGATTCACGCAGCAGCTGCTGGTAGCGCTTGTAGCAGCGCGTTACCACCTCGTCGTAGTAGGTGCGGCCCAGGCGACCATATTCCTCAGGGTCAACAAACTCGTTTTTGGCGCGCGAAATCGCCGCATGAATGGCACGCGGTGGATGCTTCTTCTCATCTAGGTTTTCGTCTTTCAGCACTCGCTTCATCAAGCGCTGCTGATCGTCGGCATCGTAGATCGCGAAATCGCGCTCGCGCCCGAGGTGCACAATATCGCGGCGAAGAAAACGCGCACAGATGCTGTGAAAGGTACCAACCGTTAGCGCGGCGGCCTTGCCTGCGCCCAGCAAGTTATCGAGGCGGGCTTGCATTTCGCGCGCGGCTTTGTTGGTGAAGGTCACCGCCAGAATATTGTACGGGTCGATCCCGGCAGGGCCAATCAGGAAGGCGATGCGATGTGTCAGCACGCGGGTTTTGCCCGAGCCAGGGCCAGCCAGCACCAGCACCGGGCCATCGAGCGTTTGCACTGCCTGCTGCTGTGCTGCGTTCAGGCTGCCGAGCAGATCCCCGTCCATACCAGTATCTCCAGTCGAACACGTGTCTTAGTGCATTATAGCATAGCCGTATTGAGGGCTTATGTTCTTAGGCTGCCTGTTACAGCTTTTTCGCTTGGCGGTGATAGTTTATACTACGCGCGAAAAATCACCCAGGCAATGCTGCTTTGCCTAGGTAAGCGAACGTTGTAGTGCGAAGATTTGTAATGGATTGAAGTTGTTTTTTTTGCCAATTTCGCGTACTATAGTGTCGCCCCGCCCGCAATCACCAGGGATAGATATATTTGTTGGATGTGCTGCACCGGCAGAGAGGCAGCGGTGTCTTGCGCAGCCAGGTTTCACCTCTGCCAGGATTTGCCAGCGCTACCACAAACGTCGCTAAGCATGCGAACGTATCGGTTCATCGTGCCTGTCCGTAGGAACGTAGTTTAGGGAGGTTTCGTTATGCGTTATCGGTTTCCCTTGCGTGTATGCTTGTTGGTATTAAGCCTGCTCGCACTACCGCTCACGGCAGGGGCAAGCTCACCAGCAGCCCCTGCCATGCCGCCGCGTGCTCGCCCCAGCACCCCCACCCCAGCTGGTGACCCTGATATGACGCGGCTCGTTGCGTTTGGCTGGAACGGCCCGCTGGCTAAAAGAAGCGGTGAAGTAAAGGCAATCATCGAGCTAAACGACGCGCCAACCACCGTCATCTATGCCGAAGCACAGCAGCGCGCAACACCAAGCATCGCAGGCCAGCGCGCCCAGCGCCAGCTTGCGCAGATCGAGCGGGCACAGCAAGCACTGCTGGCACCGCTGGCCCAGATGAAAGCCAGCGTACTTTACCGCGTGCAGCGGGCCTATAATGGCATTGCCGTGCGGGTTGATGCTAGCCAGCTCGCCGCCATCACGCGGCTGCCAGGCGTCAAGGCCATTCACCCACTCGTGTCGAAGGTGCGCTCGAATACTGGTAGTGTGCCGCTGATTGGCGCGCCCCAGGTTTGGAGCCAGACGGTCGGCGCGAATAAAGCGATCGGCACTGGCATGAAAATTGCAATTATCGATAGTGGTATCGATTACCTGCACCGCGATTTCGGCGGGCCAGGCACCTACCCAGATACGGTCACCGATACGACGCCGCTGGCCCAGCTTACTGGCTACTTCCCATCGGCCAAAGTCGCTGGCGGCTACGATTTCGCTGGCGATGATTACAATGCTGACCCGAACTCGAGTGCCTATCAGCCAGAACCACACCCCGACGAAAACCCGATCGACTGCTTGAGCGACCCCGCGACGGTGGGCCATGGCACGCATGTGGCTGGCACCGCCGCTGGCCTGGGCGTGAAGGCCGATGGTACGACCTACACAGGCACCTACGATAGCTCAATCTACAACACACCAGGCTTCTTCCGCATTGGCCCTGGCGTTGCCCCGGGTGCTACGCTCTATGCCTATCGCGTATTTGGCTGCGACGGCTCGACCGACGTGACCGACCTGGCGATCGACCGGGCGGTTGACCCGAATGGTGACGGCAACCCGAGCGACCATGTTGATGTTATCAACATGTCGCTGGGCAGCTCGTATGGCAATAATTACGATAGCACTTCCGTCGCATCAGATAATGCGACTAAAGCGGGCGTGATTGTGGTAGCCTCAGCTGGAAACTCGGGAGATGTGACTAACGTCGTTGGCAGTCCCTCCACTGCCGATAGCGTCATCAGCGTAGCCGCCTCTGATCAGCCTGATGTGACGCTTGATGGCATTCGCGTGATCGCTGGCCCAACCGCCGTGCGCAACACCACCCAGCCCGCCTCATTCTCGGTAGCCTACGACTGGGCGGGCAGCGCCGATGTGTCGGGCGCAGTATATTACCCCAGCACCAACCGCAATGGCTGCGCCGCCTGGACTGGCACAGACGCGACGAATATTTCCGGCAAGGTGGTTATTATCGATTGGAGTGACAACACCGCCACCTGCGGCGGCTCGGTGGCGCGCACTGGCCGCGTCACAGCGTTGGGCGGTATCGGCGCCATCATTGTCGATAATAGTGAGCTGTTCGACTTGTCGATTACCGGTAGCTCGGTCATTCCATCGGTAAGCATGCCCAAGCAGATCGGCGATTTGCTGAAGGCCAACCTGACTGGCTTGCAAGTTCGTTTCTCTAACATATACGCTGGTAGCACGCTCTTCTCGCAGCCCACCGCTGCCGATGTCGTCGCCAGCTTTACCTCGCGCGGTGCCCGCCGTGGCGGTATGTTGAAGCCTGATATTGCCGCCCCGGGTGTCAATATCTTCTCGGCGCTGGTGCAATCGGGCAACCAGGGCCAATCGCTTAATGGCACCTCAATGGCCGCGCCGCATGTCGCTGGTGTGATGGCGCTGCTCCGCCAGATTCACCCGACCTGGACGGTGGCCGAGCTGAAGGCGCTGGTGATGAACACAGCCGGGAAGGATGTCCGCGCCGCTGCCGCCGCCGATTCTCAGCCAATCGAGCCGAGCCGGGTTGGTGCCGGGCGCGTTGATGTACCTAGCGCTGCTGCCGGTACGGTCATTGCATTTGATGCAGCCCGCCCCAGCAACGTCAGTGTTTCGTTCGGCAATGTCGAGGTTGTAGGCACATCCACTGTTACACGCACCGTTACGGTGCAGAACAAGGGCACCGGCAGCGCTACCTTCGATGTTGGCTATGCGCCCGCCGCCACCATTCCGGGCGTTTCATACAGCGTCACGCCAAGTAGCGTCTCGCTGGCAGCTGGCGCTTCGACAACCGTCAGTGTGGTGTTGAGCGCTGACGCCAGCAAGATGACTCACTCGGTGTTACCAACAGTTGACATAACCCAGACGGGCATTGGGCGTAACTGGGTATCCGAAGCCTCGGGCTACCTGACCCTGACGCCACCAGCCGCTACGCGCAGCTTTAAGGCCAATGTGCGCAGCTATTACGAAAACCCGCAGACTGAGAGCGCCATTTCGGCGACTGGCCTCTTCACCTATACCGACTCGACCAACACCCTGGAATATTCGATCAAGTTTAGCAGCGCAATTACTCTTACCGCCGGGCATATTCACCTGGGCGCGGCCGGTGCTAACGGCGGTGTGGTAACACCACTGAATGGAGCTAGCGGGAAGGTAACTGCGCTGAGCGGCAACACCGTACTCAGTGCGGCCAACGAGGCTGCCCTACTGCGCGGCGACCTGTACGTCAACTTCCACACTGCCGTAAATCCCAATGGTGAGCTGCGCGGCCAGATCATTGCGCGCAATCCGTCGGTGCGCGTGCCCGTGTACGCGGCTGCCCGCGCAGCTTCGACAATGCACGGCGCGCTGAACAGCAGCCAGCTGCTCGGGGCAACCAGCACGCTCAGCGGAACAATCAGCCTGTCGGGCGGCACGATCCCCACGGTTGGCACACCGCCGCGCGGCACGTTTGCACTGGTAACCGCACTTGAGCTGCAAGACACCAGCCCGCCGCTAGTTGCGACAAGCGCCTTCACTGCGAACACCGATTTGCAGTATGTTGGCATTGGTAGCAACTTCCCGGCGAGCAAGCAAATGGATGCCACAACGCTGTTCATTGGCATTACGACGTATAACAACTGGAGCACGCTCAACGAAGCCTACTTCGAGGTGGATTTCGACACCAACCGCGATGGCTTAACCGACTATGCGCTCTTCTCCGACCAGACCGGTACGTCGGCTTCGCCTACTGATGTTCAGCTGTCATACCTCGTTCACTTCCTACCCGATGGCAGCTTCGATCAGGCGTTCGGCTTTGTGCCTGAATACCCGGCCAACATCGCCGATAGCTCACAGCTTGACACCCAGCCCTACAACACAAACGTGATCGTCCTGGGCGTTGATGCGAAGGATCTGGGCCTGACGAATACAGACAGTAGCTTCGATTACCAGGTATTCACCAGTAACAACGCTGATGTGGGTGTGAGCGACTTCAGCCAGCTGCTGCAGTACAATGTTGCCAAACCGGGCTTCGCCTTCGCCGATGGCTACCTGGGTTTGAGCACGTACATCGATGCACCAAGCACGACTATTCCGTTTGGCTACAACAAGGCGAACTTCTGGAATAACCGCTCGCAGGGTGTCTTGTTACTCCATCATCACAACGTGAGCGGAACGCGGGCGCAGGTGCTGCCACTACGCTTCTTGTTCATGCCACTAATGCGTAAGTCCTAAACGGCCTACACAGTTAGCAACGGCCCCTGCTCACAGTCCTGTGGGCAGGGGCCGTTCTTGTATGGCGCAATTACGCGATTTTGCGCTATAATCGCCCGGCGCTTCGCGCGCAGCCACCCACCCGAATACGCTACCGAGAGGAATCGCATGGAAGCAGTACCGACCACCCGCCCGATCATTGGCATTATTGGCAATCGATACCTCCGCGCGAATACCAAAGACACGATGTTAGCGGGTATTGGCGAAAAATATGTTTTGGCGATCGAAGCGGCGGGCGGCATTCCCCTGCTGATCTATCTCACCGAAGACGCGGCTGTGCTCGACCGGCTGTATGGGCTGTGCGCCGGGCTGGTGTTCGCGGGTGGCGAAGATGTTGACCCGGCACATTTTGGTGCCGAACCGCACCCCAACCTGGGCACAGTAGTGCCGCTACGCGATGCGGTTGAGCTAACGCTGGCGCGGCGCGCCCAGGCCGATTCCAAGCCAGTGCTGGGTATTTGCCGGGGTATTCAGGTGCTGAATGTGGCGTTTGGTGGCACGCTATACCAGGACATTCCCGCCGAGCTGCCAGGCAGCACCGACCACTATGCCTCGCGTGGCCTGGCCGAGCGCGCACATGCAGCCCACCCAGTTGCGCTCGCCACCGATTCGTGGCTGGCGGCGCGGCTTGGCACCAACACAATTGACGTGAATACCTACCACCACCAGTCGCTGCGCGATATTGCGCCGGGGCTGCGCATCACCGGGCGCGCACCCGATGGCGTGATTGAAGCGGTAGAAGGCACCAGCGCGGGCTTTGTGCTGGGAGTGCAGTGCCACCCCGAAGAGATGTGGGAATCCGCCGAGCCGCGCTGGGCCAGGCTGTTCCAGGGCTTTGTGGAGGAAGTGTGCCAGTTGGCTCACTGAGCCAGTACGCGCAGCTACGCTCGGGACACAGTGCTGGCGCTTGAGCCAGCTGACAAAGTGTAAACACCATCCGCAACGCCCGATCTAGCGGCGCAGCTCAAGATCGTGGCTGGCGCGTCGGTGATTCGCCTGGCGCGCGAAGCGGCGCATACCTTGCTGATGCGCAGCGCCGAGCCACCCGTGCGCGCAGTGGTAGAAATTGCGGCGCAGCTGCTGATAGGTACTGAAGCGCATTTGCTTGGTGTTCCCGAAGGCAGCGCCGGGCTGATTGTCAACTGGATGAGCTACATTGCGCCGACGCGCCCGGCAGTATGGTTCCGCGGGGTGTTTCGCGAACGCTATCATCTGGGGGTTGAGCTGGCTTACGCGGAAGAGATTACATAATGGTACGGCTAGGCGCGCCTGATGATGCACCTGCGCTTGCGGTGCTACTGCGCGACGTATTTGCGCAGACGTATGGCGCGGCGATACCCGCTGAGCTGCTAGCTGTGTATACTGCGCGTACCTTTGCGCCCGCGCGCCTGGCCGCCGAGCTAGCCGACCCGGCGCAGCCAATGGTGCTAGCCTGGGAGGGCGATACGCTAGTGGGCGCGAGCTGCATGGCATTGGCCGCGCCGCCAGTGGAAATGACCCTGGCCGCGCCGCTTGAGATTCGCCGCTTTTATGTGGCACCCGAGCGGCATGGCCGTGGTATTGCGACCGCGCTACTAGCGGCTTCGCTGGCGGTGGCGCGGCAACAGCAGCGGGAAACTGTGTGGCTGTGCGTGTGGGAAACGAATGGGCGGGCGCTTGGCTTTTATCGTCGCCACGGCTTCCAGCCCGTTGGTACCACAATCATTTCTGTCGACCACATTCTTTTTCATGATATTGTGCTCGCGCGTGGGGCTGCTGGATAGGAGAAGAATATGCCGCACGACTTCCTGCAACCGCTCACCGGCTCGTTTGCGATGCCTGCCGGAGAGAACCCGACTGTTGCGATGGTAGAAGCTGCGTATCGCCATCATGGGCTGAACTGGCGCTACATGAACTGCGAGGTTGCGCCCGAAGCGCTGGGCGATGCGGTGCGCGGCGCGCGCGCTATGGGGTGGAAAGGGTTTAACTGCTCAATTCCGCATAAAGTGGCGGTGATTGCACACCTGGACGGGCTGGGCGAGTCGGCGCAGATCATTGGCGCGGTCAATACGATTGTTCGGCGCGGCGAGCAGCTGATTGGCGAAAATACCGACGGCAAGGGGTTTGTCAAAGCGCTGAGCGAGGTAATCAACCCCACCGGGAAACGGGTGGTGCTGCTGGGGGCGGGCGGCGCAGCCCGCGCGGTTGCGGTTGAAATGGCATTGGCGGGCGCGGCGCACCTGGTTATTGTGAACCGCAACCGGGTGCGCGGCGAAACCGTAGCGCAGCTGGTGAACGACAAGACCCCGGCCAGCGCCGAATACCACCCCTGGGAAATAACCTTCGCTATTCCCGAAACGACCGATATTGTCATCAACGCGACTTCACTTGGCCTGTACCCGCATGTCGATGCAACACCGGATATTGACTATGCGACATTGCGCCCCACGATGGTGGTTGCCGACGGCATCCCGAACCCGCCGCTGACGAAGCTGCTGCAAGCTGCCCACCAGCGCGGCTGCCAAACCGTCGATGGCCTGGGTATGCTGGTGAATCAGGGCGTGATTGGCATCAAATACTGGACTGGTATCGATGTCGATGCGCATGTGATGCGCCAGGCGCTGCTCGCGCTCGAACTGTAAGTGATACGCGTTACGCAATCCGCTTTTTTGCCTGCGGCAGAGCGGTACTTTTTTATGATGGTGTTGCGCGGTTGGCGCTTCGCGCCAACCGCGCAACACAAAGAAAAAGAAATTCCTTGCTGCCGCAGGCGAAAGCCCATACCCTGTGGTTCACCGCGTAACGCGTGTAAGTGAGAAGTGTATGCTCGATGACCCAATTCTGATGAACGACTGGCACCCGGTAACCGAGGCCGCGCAGCTAGCATATACGCCAATAGTGGCAGTGCGGCTGTTGGGCGAAGACCTGGTGATCTGGCGTGCGGGCGAAACCTATATTGCCGCGCAGGATTTGTGTATTCACCGTGGCGCGAAAGTATCGCTCGGGCGCGTGGCCGATGATTGCCTGGTATGCCCGTACCACGGTTGGAGCTACGCCGCCGATGGGCGCTGTGTGCGCATCCCGGCGCATCCCGAGCAAACCCCGCCCGCCAAGGCGCGCCTCCAGATCTACCCAATTCGCGAGCGCTACGGGCTGCTGTGGGTTTGCCTTGGCACGCCAAAGAACGACCTGCCACCCTTCCCCGAGTGGAATCAGCCGGGCTTCGTTAGTGCGGTATGTGGCCCCTTCGCGCATATTCGCGCACATGGCCCACGCCTGATTGAGAACTACCTCGACGCGGCGCATTTCCCGTTTGTCCACGAGGGTGTGCTGGGCGACCCAAAGCAGCCGACGCTGGGCGAGTTCGAGGCGCGCATCACCGATGCGGGTGTAGAATCCGACCCAATTGCGGTGTACCAGCCCGACCCGTATGGCGGCGCAGCCGGGCGCGTGACCTATACCTACCACGCCTATCGCCCGCTGACGGCGCATTTCACCAAGCATATGCCCGGCGCGACCAACGGCATGATGCTCACAGTGACACCGCATGATCTGCTGGATAGCACGGCCTGGTTTGTGGTAGCCACAACCGCGCGCAACGATAGCGCGGCGCTGAAAGAAGAATATACGCCACGCATCGCCGAGATATTCGAGCAAGACCGCGCCGTGGTGGAATCGCAGCGCCCCGAGCTGTTACCGCTCGACTTGCAGGCCGAGCTACACCTGCGCTCGGATCGTGTGGCAATTGCTTACCGTACCTGGCTGCGACGCCTGGGCCTGCGCTTCGGCACGGCATAACGAGGTTTGCCGCAAAGGCACAAAGACGCGAAGGAATCTGTTAAACTTTTGCTTCTTCGCGCCTTCGTGTCTTCGTGGCAAGTGTATTTACCGCCTCAATGGAGAGGAGCACCATGAAACGCGAGATTCACGCCCCACGCGGCACGCAGCTGAGCTGCAAAAACTGGCAGATCGAAGCCGCCTACCGTATGCTGCAAAACAACCTCGACCCGCAGGTGGCCTTCGACCCCGATAACTTGATCGTGTATGGCGGGCGCGGCCGGGCCGCCCGCAACTGGGAGTGCTACGATGCTATTCTGGCGGCGCTGCGCGCGCTGGAGCCAGACGAAACACTGCTTGTGCAATCGGGCAAGCCGGTGGCGGTGTTCCGCACTCACACCGATGCGCCGCGCGTGCTGCTCGCGAACAGCAACATTGTGCCAAAATGGGCCACTCAGGAGAATTTCGACCGCTGGGAGCGTGCGGGCCTGATCATGTACGGCCAGATGACCGCAGGCAGCTGGATTTATATTGGCACGCAGGGCATTCTGCAAGGCACCTACGAAACCTTTGGCGCGCTGGCACGGCAGCATGGCTGGGGCACGCTGAAAGGGAAGCTGGTGGTGACGGCGGGGCTGGGCGAGATGGGCGGCGCACAGCCGCTGGCGATTACCATGAACGGCGGCGTGGGCGTGCTGGTAGAAATCGACCGCTGGCGCGCCGAGCGCCGCCTGGCATTGCGCCAGGTGGATGCAATCAGCGACGATCTGGAAGAGGCGATGACCATGGCCGAGGAGGCGCGCGCCGCGGGTCGCCCGCTCTCAATTGCGCTGATCGGCAACGCCGCCGAGCTGCTGCCCGAGATGCTGCGCCGTGGCGTGGTGCCCGATGTCGTGACCGACCAGACCAGCGCGCACGATGTGTTGTATGGCTACATCCCGGCAGGGCTTTCGCTTGAGCAAGCCACCGCGCTGCGTAAACGCGACCAGGCCGAGTACGAGCGCCGCGCAATGGAGTCGATGGCGCGGCATGTCGAGACGATGCTGGAATGGCAGCGGCGCGGCGCGGTAGTGTTCGATTACGGCAATAATCTGCGCCAGCGCGCGTTCGACTATGGCGTAAAGAACGCATTCGATTACCCCGGCTTCGTGCCCGCATACGTGCGCCCGCTGTTCTGCGAAGGGAAAGGCCCATTCCGCTGGGTAGCGCTCTCAGGCGATCCCGAGGATATTTACGCCACCGACCGCGCGGTGATGGAGCTATTCCCCGAAAACGAGCACCTGCACCGCTGGCTGACCATGGCGCGCGAGCAGGTCGATTTCCAGGGTCTGCCCGCCCGCATCTGCTGGCTGGGGTATGGCGAACGCGCGCGTGCTGGGCTGCGCTTCAACGAGATGGTAGCAAATGGCGAAGTGAAAGCGCCGATTGTGATTGGCCGCGACCACCTCGATAGTGGCTCGGTGGCCAGCCCCAACCGCGAAACTGAAGCCATGCGCGATGGCAGCGACGCGATTGCCGATTGGCCGCTGCTCAACGCGCTGGTGAATGCGGTTGGCGGCGCAACCTGGGTGAGCCTGCACCACGGCGGCGGCGTTGGCATTGGCTATAGCATTCACGCTGGCCAGGTGATTGTGGCCGACGGCACGCCCGAAGCTGCGCGCCGCCTGGAGCGTGTGCTCACCAGCGACCCGGGCATGGGTGTGGTGCGCCACGCCGACGCGGGCTACCCCGAGGCTATTTCGTTCGCCAAGGCGAATGGTGTCAAAATCCCGATGCTGGGAGAATAAACCATAGAGGCACAGAGATTTAATACATCTTAGGCCTTACCTAGTTGTCGGATTGGGCCTTCGGCAGAGCGGTACGCTTCATTTTCTTGTGTGCGGTTTTTCCGCGCGGAAAAACCGCACACAAAACGATCGGCACGTACCATGCTGCCGCAGGCAAAAAAGCCGTCTATTCAGACGCTGAACAACGCAACTGCGTAACTCCTAACATCTCTCTGTGATCTCTGTGTCTCTGGGTGAAATACTCGTTCGGAGGTTGTGTGCATATCGATCTACTCATCCATAGCGCGGCGCAAGTTGTCACCTGCGCCAGCCCAGGTGGCCCCCGGCGCGGCGCGGCCATGCGCGAGCCTGGCATTATACCTGGCGGCGCGGTGGCGATCGACAGCGGGCAGATTGTAGCGGTAGGGCCAAGCACCGAGCTACGCGCGCAGTATCGCGCCGCCCACGAAATCGACGCCAGTGGCAAAGCGGTATGCCCCGGCTTCGTCGACCCGCACACCCATGTGGTGTTCGCGGGCGACCGCGTCGCTGAGTTCGAGCAGCGCATTGCGGGCACCAGCTACATGGAAATTATGGCGGCAGGCGGCGGCATCGCCTTCACCACGCGCGCTACGCGCGCCGCCAGCGTAGCCCAGCTAGTGGCCGAAACACACCCGCGCCTCGCTGCGATGCTGGCGCTTGGCACCACCACCGCCGAGTGCAAAAGCGGCTACGGGCTGGATACCGCCAGCGAGCTACGTATCCTCGAAGCGATCGCCGTGCTCGACCAGGCGCAGCCGCTTGAGCTGGTGCCAACGTTTATGGGTGCGCATGCGCTGCCGCCCGAGTATGCGAGCCACCCCGACGCGTATGTCGATCTGGTAGTGAACGAGATGATTCCGGCAGCAGCAGCCTGGTATCGCGCATCGCACTTTGCCGCGCGCGGCACACCATTCTTCGCCGATGTATTTTGTGAGCAGAACGCCTTCGATGTCGCACAATCGCGGCGGGTGCTACAGGCCGCGCAGGCGGCTAGCATGCGCCTGAAAGCGCATGTCGATGAGTTTACCGCGCTAGGCGGGCTAAACATGGCGCTGGAACTCGGCGCGGTGTCGGTTGATCACCTCGACGCGACCGGGCCGGAAGGTTTTGCGCGCCTGGCAGCCTCGGGTGCGGTGGGCGTGGTTATTCCTGCGGTGAACTTCAACCTGGGCAGCACGCATTTCGCGAATGCGCGGGCAATGATTGATGCGGGCGCAGCGCTGGCGCTTACCACCGACATCAACCCTGGCTCGGCGCCCTGCCCAAGCATTCCGCTAGTA
>JAFEAS010000054.1:0-9799 GCA_018266315.1 Chloroflexi bacterium SZAS-1
GGCACTATTCCGCAAACGCGGGCGACCGCGTAACGCGCGTCGATAAAAGTTAAAAAGAGTTTACACTCTCATTTCTGCGCATATCTGGGGCTTATTCATAGGAATGTCAGCTTTGGCTCATTCAGCTGTATATCCGGCATGATATGATAAGAGGGAGATGATAGGTCGCGTACCAAACGGTAAATATTACTGCGATATGTAATAAATTCTTTTCCCTCGGCCTTTCAGCGGCAAGGAACGCACAGCGGTCACCGTTCGTCTTTGGGTTTGGATGCTTTCGTCGTGGAGGCTTATATGCCCGGTGGCGCGCCGACACAACCTGCCCTGCGTTCACGCCGCTGGTGGCGCTGGGCAGTGCGTGCTGCCGGGCTTGTGCTTGGGCTGCTCGGTATTGCTAGCGGCGCGCTCTGGCTCACCACTGATCTCCCCGATACCGCACACCTGCGCGCGCGCGCGGCGCTTGGCAGCACGCGCATCCTCGATCGGCGCGGGCAGCTGCTGTACGAGCTACCCGATCCACTGAGCGGTCGGCAGCGCCCGGTGCCGCTTGCCGCTATGCCGTTGGCGCTGCGCCAGGCCACCATTGCGGTCGAAGATGCTAGCTTCTACGCCAACCCAGGGGTAGATGTGCGCGGGATTGCGCGAGCGGCCTGGACGGATCTGCGCAGCGGCTCGCTCACGGCGGGCGGATCGACGATTACGCAGCAGCTGGCGCGCAGCTTCTTGCTCGACCCGGCACTGGCGCGTGAGCGGAGCTTCAGCCGCAAGCTGCGCGAGGCCACCCTGGCGCTCAAGCTCACCACCGCCTACTCCAAAGACGATATTCTCGCGCTGTACCTGAACCAGACCTATTACGGCGGGCGGGCGTATGGTGTTGAGGCGGCGGCACGCCATTTCTTCGGCAAGCCAGTGCGCGATCTCGACCTGGCCGAGTGCGCGCTACTGGCCGGGCTGCCACAGGCGCCATCGAGCTACGACCCGTTTGTAGCGCGCTCGGCGGCGCTGTCTCGCCAGGCCGATGTGCTGGCGGCTATGGTGCGCGCCGGGTATATCAGCACCGCGCAGGCCGAAGCCGCTAAGGCCGAGCCGTTGCAGTTCGGCGGCGACGACCAGGCCGCGCGCGCACCGCACTTCGTCAATTATGTGCTCGACCAGCTGGAAGCGCAATTTGGGGCCGATGTCGTGGCGCGCGGTGGCCTTACCATCACAACCACGCTCGATGCCGACCTGAACGATGCCGCGCAGGCCAGCTTGCGCCGCCAGATTGGGCTGCTGGCCGAGCGGCGCAACGGCGGCCCCGACCACCGCGTGCGCAACGGCGCGGTGCTGGTGCTGAACCCGCAGGATGGCGCGATTCTGGCGATGGTAGGCAGCCCGAATTTTGACGATGCGCGCACCCAGGGCCAGGTGAATGCGGCGCTAGCGTTACGCCAGCCTGGGTCGGCAATCAAGCCACTGACCTATGCCGCCGCATTTGAGCGCGGCTGGACGCCCGCCTCGCAGATTCTCGACATTCCTACAACCTTCCAGACGCGCGAAGGCAACCTGTACACGCCGCAGAACTACGACCGCACATTTCATGGCCCGCTGCTGCTGCGCGAGGCGCTCGCTACCTCTTCAAATATCTCGGCGGTGCGCCTGCTCGACGCGATTGGTGTACCTGCGCTGCTCGATATAGCCGGGCGGCTTGGCATTCACTCGCTGGGCGAACCCGCGAATGCCGGGCGCTATGGCCTGGCGCTGACGCTGGGCGGCGGCGAGGTTACCCCGCTTGAGCTGACAGCGGCCTATGCTGCGTTTGCGAATGGCGGGCAGCGAATTGCGCCATACGCTATTCTGCGGGTGACGAATGCGCTCGGCGAAGATGCTGGGGATTTCGTTCATGCCCCGCCTGCCCAGGCGCTATCGCCTCAGGTCGCCTACCTGATTACCGACATACTTTCCGATCGCTATGCCCGCATGCGTGCGTTTGGCGCGCAGAGTGTGCTTGATATCGACCGGCCCGCCGCCGCGAAAACCGGCACTACAAGCGATTGGCGCGACAACTGGACGCTCGGCTATACGCCTGACCGGGTGGTGGGCGTGTGGGTGGGCAATGCCGATGGCCAGCCGATGGAGGCGATTAGCGGCATCAGCGGGGCCGGGCCGGTGTGGCACGATGTCATGCTGGCCGCGCACCAGGGGCTGCCGCCGCGCCAGTTTGAGCGCCCGGCGGGTATTGTCGAGCGTGCGATTTGTGCCGAGGGCGGCTTGCTGCCTGGCCCACACTGCCCGGCGACGCGCAGCGAGCGTTTTGTGGCCGGAATGGAGCCGCACGCCACCGACAGCAGCCATGTTGCCCTCGGCATCGACATGATGCTGGGCTGCCGCGCACCGGCTGGCTACCCGGCGGCGCGCACAACGCTGCGCGTATTCCGTATTCTGCCGCCCGAGGCCGAAGCGTGGATGGTGGCATCCGAGCTACCGCGCCCGCCACGTGCAGTGTGCCCCAGTATTGCATCGAGTGAGGTAACTGCTATTGAACCTGGGGCTATGCCTTTGCAAGGGGCGGTTCAGCAAGCGCCCGCCGGGCCAGCACTGCTCACGCCTGCGCCGGGCGCGACGTTCGTACTGAGCCCGGGGATTCCGCCCGCGCGCCAGCGCATCGAGCTAAAGGCGCGAGCCGGGCGCGACGATGCTGCGACCCTGACGATCCTGGTGGATGATCAGCCAATCGCAGCGCTGAGCAGCCCGCCCTACCGCGCGTTCTGGCAGCTTGTGCCGGGCCGCCACCGCGCCGAGGTGCGTGTGACCGATGCGCAGGGCCACGTGACGCGCAGCCCAATGGTTGAGTTTGTTGTTGAGATGGCTAGCTCTTGACGGCGGTAAGCGTCTGTCATTCAAAAACATGAGGACTTTCGCTTGCCGTTTCTGCGCCTGCGGCAGCAGGGTACTTTTTCTTTTTTCCTGGTGATTATTTGCGCTTCGCGCAAATAATCACCAGGAAGTAAAGAATTTGCTTGGGTAAGTGAAAGTTCCGAACATAATACTTCTTATTATTACATAGACATAAAGAGGCCAATTATGGAACGCCGACGCTCTTTCTTTCGCTGGCGCAACATCAACATCGCCTTAGCCGCACTGGTGCTGCTGGTTGCGGGCCTGGTGTTTGGCCCAATTGCGGTGCGCGGCCCGCAGATTGTGAGCATCACCCCGGCAGATGGGACGAAAGATGCTAATCCGCAAGGTGGCATTCAGATTGTGTTTAGCCAGTGGGTGCGGCCCGATTCGGTGCGTGCCGCTGTGCGTTTTGAGCCGCCTGTGGACTTTACGGTCAATGCGCCGTCATTCCCGCGCGCCGGGGCCAGCACCGTCACCATCGAGCCGCAGGGTGGGCTACGCTATGGCGCGGCGTATCGCTTGCAGATCGGCGGCGCGGTGCAGAACCTGTTTGGCCGCGCGCTGGAACAGCCGCAGCAGCTGGCCTTTTCCACCGTGCCCTACATGAGCGTTGCGAAGTTTGGCCCGGCGCAAGATACGAAGGATGTCGCGCTCAATGCGCCGATTCTGGTGGAATTTGCCCTGCCAGTGGTGCCTGCCGCCACCATCACCGCTGCCGCCGACGACCCACGCCTGGCCGATACACTGCCGCAGCCGCTGGCGCTGGCGCCCGCCGCGCCGGGCGTAGGCCGCTGGATTTCGCCTACGCAGTTTGGCTTTTACCCTACGGTGCTGCATTCGGCCACGCGCTACACCGCCACGGTGAACACCGCCGTCTCGCCCGATGGCAAGTACCGGCTGGAGAAACCAGTATCTTGGGCGTTTACGACCGCCGCGCCACTGCTGGTGGGTACACGTCCCTTCGACGGTGCGACCGATGTGCTCGATACTGGCGAGATTGAGGTGCGGCTCGAGCCCGATGTGAATGTTGATGTAGCGGGGAAAAGCTTCACGCTGCGCGATACCGCGAGCGGCACCGCCGTGAATGGAACGGTGACCGCAATGCCCGGCGGCTTTCACTTCAAGCCTGCGGCCCGGCTGACGCGCGGCGCGCGCTACGAGGCCCGCCTGGCACCAGGTGTAGTATCGAGCACGGGTGCGCCGCTGAATACCCAGCCGCTGACATGGAACTTCACTGTGATTGGCGACCTTGCAGTGGCGCAGGTGGAGCCAGCGACCAGCACCAGCGAGGTACTGACCGACACCGCGCGCATCAGCGTGCGCTTCAACCACCCGGTGGTGGCCTTCACCACGCTCGACGACCAGCAAAAGCTACCCCAGCCATTTGTGATTGAGCCGAGAGTACCCGGCACTGGCCGCTGGCTGGATACCAGCACCTACGTGTTTACACCGCAGGGCGGCTTGCAGGCTTCGACGAAGTACAATGTGCGCGTGGCGGCGGGCCTGGCCGACCAGACCGGCGGCGCGCTGCGTGAAGAATATCGCTGGGAATTCAGCACGATCACGCCCACAGTTTACGGCTCAACGCCCCAGCTGGGCGATATATACGCCGCGCCGACTGGCCCGCTCCAGGTGTACTTCAACCAGCCCATGGATCTGGCGAGCCTGCGTGGTGCCATCACCCTTGAGCGTGATGGTGTGGCGGTGCCGGGCACGCTCAGTGCGGGCGGCATCAAGCCAAATGCGTACACCCAATCTGGAGATAAAGAAATAACGCGCAGCTTCGATGGCGTGATTGTAAACTTTACGCCCAGCGCGCCGCTTGAGCGCGGTGCCAGCTACACGCTGGCGGTTGCGGCGGGTGCGCGCGCGGCCCAGGGCAGCGGCAGCCTGGACAAGGAATATCGCGTTACGTTCCAGGTGGCGCCACTGCCGCAGCTGCTGAGAACGGTGCCGGTCAACGGTGATAGCGCCGCCGGGCTGAGCGACCCATTGACACTGATCTTTAACACACCAATGGATTGGGCCTCGGTTGAGCAGAACCTGACGATCGAGCCAAAGCCCAGCGAAGTGTATACCAACACCAGCGAAAACGAGTATTTCGCTTATTTCAGCCCAACGCCCGATACCGATTATCGCGTGACCTTGCGCGGCACCGCGCGTGACGCCTGGGGCGTGCCGCTGGGCCAGGATGTTGAGCTTAGCTACCATACCGCTCCGCCCGAGCCTGCGCTTGCGCTAGTGGGCACGGCGCAGCGCATTGGCGCGTACAACGCCTATGTGAATACGCGCGTGCCGCTACAGCACATTGCGACGCCAACCGTGAATTATTCGCTATATACAATCGCACCACAGCAGGCGGCGACATTGCTGACCGACTATGAGGCTTGGAACAGCTACCGCCCGGCCGAGAGCGCGCTACTGCGCCAGGAAGATCTGAATCTTGCAGGCGATCGCAACACCATGCGCATCGATGTGCTTGATCTCGGGCGGCTCGATGCGGGAATGTACTACCTGCTGGTGCGTGGCCCTACCGGCCAGAGCGACCGCCAGATTATGGCGGTAAGCCCATACGCGCTGACAATTAAGCGTAGCACGACCCAGGCGTTTGTCTGGGCGATCGACATGGCGAGCGGCAAGCCCGCCGCCAACCTGCTGCTGCTCGGCGCGACCTACGACTATGAGCAGCGCAAGCTCATCCCGCTGGAATTAGGTGCGACCGATGCCGATGGCGTATTCCAACGCGATGGTGCGTTTGGCGATGCCTCAAGCCCATTCTTCCTGTGGGCGCAGAGCGGCGGGCAGTTTGCCTTTGGCACGACCTTCTGGGGCGATGGCGTGAACCCATGGGATTTTGGCTTGCCCGCCGATTATGGCAATAGCCCGGTGGTTGGCACCGTCTACACCGACCGGCCAATCTACCGCCCGGAGCAGAATGTCTATATTCGCGGCGCGTTCCGGCTCGACCAACACACGCTGAGCTACAGCCTGCCCGGTAGCGGCCAGCGCGCCGAACTGACAATCACCGATCCCGAGGGCAACACGATCTACTCGAACACGCTTACCCTTAGCGAATTCGGTACCTTCAACAGCAGCATAGTGCTTGAGCGTAGCGCCAAGCTCGGTGGGTATGGCCTGAATGTCGTGGTGTACGACACCACTGCTGGCGAGCAGGCCCGTGTATTAGGCGCGTTCTACGGCTCGTTCAGTGTCGCCGAATATCGCAAACCGGCCTTTGAAGTGATGGTAACGCCTGCCAAACCCGATCTGGTGCAGGGCGATACGTTGCGCATGCAGGTGGCGGCGAAGTATTTCGCCAGCGGCGCCGTGGCCAATGCGCCGCTGCGCTGGCGGCTGCTGGCAAACCCATATTTCTTCCGCCCCGAGGATCAGGGCAATTACAGCTTTGAGGATATTGATGACGCCTCACGCTGGTATCGCGGCGACCAGCCCGAGCGCGCGGGTGGTGAGCTTGTGGCCGACGGCCAGGCGAAAACCGACGCGCAGGGCAACTTCGTGCTTGAGCTGCCCGCCACGCTGGGGAAACAAACCCACAGCCGCACGCTCACCCTCGATGTCGAAATTACCGATGTCGATGGGCAGGTAATTGCCTCGCAGGGTACGGTCAACGTTCATGCTGGTGCATTCTATGTTGGCTTGCGGCCCGAAGGCTATGTTGTGCAGGCGGGCCAGCCGCAGAACGTCGCGATCATCACGCTCGATGCGCAGGGCCAGCCGGTGCCGAACCGCGCGCTGACGCTGGCGTTGTACCAGCGCGAGTGGAACAGCGTGCGCCAGCAGGGCGCCGATGGCCGCTTCTACTGGACTTCGACCTTTAGCGATACGCTGGTTGAGCGCAAGCCCGCCACCACCGATGCGCAGGGGCGCGGCAGCGTCAGCTTCACGCCCAAGGCGGGCGGCGAGTACCGAATTGTGGGTGAGGCGCGCGACGATGCCGGGCATACGATTATAGCCAGCGCCTACAGCTGGGTATATGGCGGCGATGTGTTCTGGGGCATCAACGACACCGCGCGCATCGACCTGATTGCCGACAAGCGCAGCTACCGCCCCGGCGACACGGCGGGCGTGCTAGTGACCGCGCCCTATGCGAACATGCAGGCGCTGATGACGATCGAACGTGGGTCGGTCATTGAACATAAATTGTTTACCCTGAAAGGAACCACCGAGCTCCTGCAAGTGCCACTGAAGGCCGAGTACGCGCCGAATGTGTATGTGTCGGTGGTGCTGGTGAAGCCCGCGGGCGGCGACGTGCCGGTGCCCGATGTGCGCGTGGGCCTGGTGAATCTGCCGATCTCCACCGAGCAGCAGCAGCTGAAGCTTGAGCTGACGCCCGATAAGCCGCAGGCCGGGCCGCGCGACCAGGTAACCTATGCGATTAAAGCTACCGACTACGCGGGCAAGGGCGTGCGTGCCGAAATCGGCCTGGCGCTCGTCGATAAGGCGGTGCTCTCGCTGGCCGACGACCCAAACCCGACCATGGTCGATGCCTTCTACACGCGCCGCGCGCTGGGGGTGTTTACCGCGCCCTCGCTCACTGCGCTGGTCGATCGGGTGACGCTGAAGCTGCAGCCTGGCGATAAAGGCGGCGGCGGTGGTGCCGGGGCCGACGTGCTGCTGCGGCGCAATTTCCCCGATACGGCCTACTGGAACCCCAGTGTTGTGACCGACGCCGACGGCAATGCCGAGGTGACGCTCACGCTACCCGATAGCCTGACGACCTGGCGCATGACTGCGCGCGGGCTTTCGACCGACACGCGTGTGGGCCAGAGCGTGGAAGATCTGGTTTCGACCAAGCCGCTGCTGGTGCGCCCGAGTTTGCCGCGCTTCCTCACAGTTGGCGACAAGCTGGCGCTACAGGCCGTGGTGCAGAACACCAGCGCCAGCCCGATCGATGCAACGGTGACATTTGAGCAGGCGCAGGATAATGGCCGGGTCGCGCTGAAGCTCAACGGCGACGCCCAGCAAAACATAGCGGTGCCTGCCAATGGTACGGCGCTGGTGCGCTGGCCGGTTGAAGTTCCAACCGCCGGGCAGGCCGTGCTGCGCTTTCGTGTAACGGGCGGTGGCCTGCAAGATGCCGTAGAGCAGGCGCTGCTAATTAATCGCTTCACCACGCCCGAGGTGGTTGCCACTGCGGGCCAGGTGGTTGATACTACCGTCGAGACGATTGCGCCGCCGGCTGATGCACCGAAAGCGCCCGATGGCAGCAACGCTGGCGAGCTTGAGCTTGAACTTTCGCCCTCGCTGGCGGCGGGCGTGAGCAGCACACTCAATTATTTAGAGCAGTATCCCTACGCCTGCTCGGAGCAGACCGTCAGCCGCTTCTTACCGAATGCCGTGACCTACCGCCTGTTGAAGCAGCTGGGCAGTGAAAACGCGGCGCTGAAGGCCAGCCTCGACACCAACCTGAGTGCGGGCTTGCAGCGCCTGTATACGCTGCAGCACCTCGATGGCGGCTGGGGCTGGTGGCTCGACGATACCAGCAAGCCCTACCTGAGCGCCTATGTCGTGCAGGGCATGTTGGAAGCGCGCAAGGCCGGGTATGCCGTTGACCAGACGCGGCTTGATCAGGGGCTGGCGTACCTGCATGCGGCTCTGGCTGAGCAAACCAAGGCGCAAGATGCGACCGAACAATCGGCGGAAAGCCAGATGAATGCCCGCAGCTACATGCTGTTTGTACTCAACGAAGCGAGCCAGCCCGACCGTGGCCGTACCGTGGCGCTGTACGACAAGCGCAACCAGCTGAGCATCTATGGGCGCGCCTACCTGCTGATGACGCTGAAGGCCCTGGGCGGCAACGATGAGCCGGTGCGCACGCTAGTGGGCGAGCTGGCAAGCACGGCAATTCTACACGCCACCGATGCCCACTGGGAAGAGCGCAGCAACGACTACTGGAATATGAGCAGCGACACGCGCACCACGGCATTGGCCTTGCAAGCGCTGGTACGTGCCGACCCGGCTAACTTCCTGGTGCCAAATGCTGTGCGCTACCTGATGGGCCAGCGCAACCACGGCCACTGGCAAACCACGCAGGAATCGGCGGTATCGCTGCTAGCACTGTCCGATTACCTGGCCCAGAGCGGCGAGCTGGAGGCCGACTACTCATTCCGCGCCGCGCTCGATGGCACGACCCTGAAAGAGGGCACGGTGAACCGCAGCAACCTGTCCGACCCGGTGAATCTGGTGGTCTCCCTGGCCGATATAAAGGCGGGCGGGCAATCGCAGCTGACGCTGCAGCGCCAGGCCGCCAGTGGGCAGAGCGGGAAAGGCCGTTTATACTACACTCTGCGCATGCGCTATTACCAGGATGCCAACCAGGTCACAGCGCTCGATCAGGGCGTGGGGGTAGAGCGTGCGTATGTCGCGGTCAATACCAATACGCTCTCGGTCACTGGGCAGCTGGTGAATGCGGTGAAGCTGGGCGATGTGGTGCAGGTGCGCCTGAAGCTCACCGTGCCTGAAGATATGCAATACTTCGCGGTCGAAGACCTGCTGCCCGCCGGGCTGGAGCCAATCGACACCAGCCTGAAAACCGCCAGTGCAGTGGCACAGGGCGCGGATCTGCAGCCCGGCGCTAGCCCAATCGCCGATGATGTGCCCTACTGGTATTATTTCGGGCAAACCAGCATTCACGACGACCGGGTGGCGCTGTTTGCCAGCTACCTGCCGCGCGGCACCTACACTTACACCTATATGGCGCGCGCAACTACGCCAGGCGTATTCCAAACACTGCCCGCCACCGCCTACCAGATGTATGCGCCCGAGGTGTTTGGCCGCAGCGCTGGTGCGCTGTTCACTGTTACCGCCCAGCCGTAGCACGCTACGGTGCTGGGTAGAGGCTTGTTTTCTTGTAGTACCTCGGTGTTTGCATGGTATGCCGACATCGAGGTACTATTAT
>JAFEAS010000054.1:9885-25654 GCA_018266315.1 Chloroflexi bacterium SZAS-1
ACTGCGTAACTTGCGTTATTAAAGCACATATGCACTGTAACATTAGCGCATTTGGAGTGAAACAGGAGAGTAATGAATCTGTCCCAGCTTATGCGCCCGTGCGGCGTTTTAGCCGCCAGCGCGGCCCTACTTGCAGCCTGCGCTCAATCGCCGCAGGCAACCGCGCCGACGGCTTTGCCCGCCGCAACGCTTGCGCCCAGTGTTGTGCCTGTATCGATGAATGCGCCCGCAACAGCGCAACCAGCGCCGACAGTGCCCCAACCTACAACGGCTGCGCCCGCGCCCACGAGTGTTGTCACTACGGTTCCAACTGCAACAGTAGTGGCCCCACCATTTAGCCGCACCCTGCAGCTGGCCGATGCGCGCCTGCAAGGCAATGATGTGCAAGCCGTGCAGCAACAACTGCTAAGTCTGGGCTATGTACGAGTCGGCACCGCCGATGGTATTTTTGGCCCGAACACTGCGGCGGCGGTCAAAGCGTTTCAGTCCATGAGCAAGCTCGATATTGATGGCATTGTTGGCCCGAAAACCTGGGAACGCCTGTTTAACACCGATGCAGCAGCCTTGCGCGCAGATGTGATTGTTGAGGCTCAGCACGGCTGGTTATTGGGTGGCGTGCAGGAGGGCCAGTGGCTCGACGCCGTGGCGGCAGCAGGCGGGGTGCGCGGTGGTGCGAGCTATAAGCTCTTTGGTGGCGGATACCACCCGATTGGTAGTGCGGTTGGCGGCGAAGCAATCATCGAAGAAGAACCCTGTGTCGATTTAACCCGTGTGCCCCTTCAGTTCCAGGTATCCGACTCACTAGCACCGATTGGTGTAACAGGCAGCTGGAATGTGCTACCCCGCACGCCAGTGGAGCTAGCGGTGAACACCCCGGCAGCGCAACAGGCCGTGGAAACATTGTTGCGCGAAAACGGGATTACTCAGCCCGATGTCCGGGTGAAACGCGCGCTGCGGATCGACCTCGAAGGCGATGGCACCGACGAGCTGGTGGTTGCTGCTACCCGTTATGCGAACGCCGCTGACGCTCCAACCCCGGATACGGCTGCCGGAGATTATTCGCTGGTGGCGATTGTGCGCTCGAATACTGATGGTGTTTCGATTACCCCGGTCGTTGCCGAATATTACCCGCAACCAAAAGACTTTGTAGCGCCGAACCAGCACGATCTCCTCGGCGTGCTCGACCTGAATGGCGATGGGCACATGGAAATTGTGCTCAGCGAGTTCTACTATGAAGGCGCCTCTACAAACGTCTATGAGGTTGATGGAGAGCAAGTTACGCAGGTGCTTGGTGCTGGTTGTGGAGTGTGAGTTACCCGTTCAAGGTGGTTGTGGGAAGCGTGTGAGCAGCTTATAGTGCCTTCTACCCCGATGTCGTCCGCTTGCGGTAATAGGCTGCTGCCTGGAAAGATTACGTGCTATGAGTCTTGCGATTGCGCTTATTGGCGATTACGATCCAGCGATCGCTGCGCACCGCGCTATTCCACGCGCACTTGAGCTGGCCGCACAGGCAATCGAGCATCCTGTGCAGCCGATGTGGGTTAGTACCGATACACTCACCGAAGTTTCGAGCGCCCTGGCAGGCTACGATGCGATCTGGTGTGTACCGGGCAGTCCGTATGTAAGTATGGATGGCGCGCTCGCCGCAATTCGTTTTGCTCGCGAGCATGGTGTGCCATTTCTTGGCACCTGTGGCGGCTTCCAGCATACGCTGATTGAGTATGCGCGGAATGTGTTAGGGCTGGCTGAAGCTGACCACGCCGAAACAAACCCAGACGCTTCATTACTATTGATTGCGCAGCTGGCCTGTTCGCTGGCCGAAACTTCGGGCGATATTGAGCTGTTTGCTGGCACGCGTATCCGCGCGATCTACGGCCAGGCACAGATCCGCGAAGGGTTTAACTGCAACTTTGGCGTTAACCCGGCTTACCAGTCCTTACTGCATGCTGGCCCGCTCCGCATCAGCGCCGCCGACGCTGCTGGCGATGTGCGGGCGGTTGAGCTAGATGATCATCCCTTTTTTCTTGCTACGCTGTTTCAGCCCGAGCGCGCCGCACTGCGCGGGCTTGTGCCGCCGCTGGCGGTTGCGTTGCTACGTGCCGCCGACTATACCCGCATGAAAGAGAAGCTACCTTGAACAGCACTGAGCAACGTGTGCTCGACGCAATCGATATCGATGGCTTACTGGCACTGCTGTGTGAGCTGATCGCCATTCCTAGCCTGGATGGCACGCCCGAGGAGCTGGCGGTGCAGCAGCGTGTCGCCGAATGGATGCACGCCGCTGGCCTGGAAGTCGATACATGGGAGCTGGATTTCGCCACGCTGTATCAGCATCCACAAGCCTCGTGGGAAGTGGAGCGCGCGCGCGGCCTGGGCGTGGTAGGCATGCTTGGCACCGGGCAGGGCGGGCGCAGCCTGATCTTCAACGGCCATACCGATGTCGTTCCAGCTGGTGATACTTCCAACTGGCATTTCCTGCCGTTCGTCGGCACCATCGCCGATGGTCGGGTGTATGGTCGCGGCTCAGTTGATATGAAGGGTGGGCTGTGCTGCGCGCTGCTGGCAGCCAAAGCGCTGAATGACGCCGGGGTGCGCTTGAACGGGCGCTTGATGATCCAGAGCGTGATTGGCGAGGAAGATGGTGGCATTGGCACGCTGGCAGCGGTGCTACGTGGCTATACTGCCGACGGCGCGGTGATCATGGAGCCGACTGAGCTGCGGGTAGCCCCGGCGCAGGCGGGCGCGCTCAATTTTCGGCTTACCATCCCTGGCCTGGCGGCCCACGGCTGTGTGCGCGAAGAGGGCGTGAGCGCGATCGAAAAGTTCTTCCCGATATATGCCGCGCTGATGGAGCTTGAGCGCGAGCGTAACGCGCATGCCACCGACCCGCTGTATGCGCGCTATACGTTACCCTATGCGCTGTGCATTGGCACGCTGCGCGCTGGCACCTGGGCGTCGAGTGTGGCCGAAAGCCTGGTGTGCGAAGGGCGCTATGGTGTAGCTGTGGGCGAAGATATTCCCGCCGCGCAGCGCCGCTTCGAGGCGTGTGTAGTGCAGGCCGCCCAGGCCGACCCCTGGTTGCGTGAGCACCCGCCGATTGTGGAGTGGTGGGGCGGGCGCTTTGAGCCAGCCGCTATTGCAACTGAACACCCGCTTGCTACCACCGTGGCCGAGGCATTCCACGATGCTACGGCTGGCCCGGCGCGCTTTGAGGGAATGACCTATGGGGCCGACATGCGCTTGCTGGTGAATGTGGGACACACCCCAACCGTGATGTTTGGCCCCGGCGATGTGCGCGTAGCCCACCGGCCCGACGAGTTTGTGCCCATTGCCGACCTGGTGGCAGTGACCCGCACCCTGGCGCTCACCGCGCTGCGCTTCTGTGGTTACGCTGATAAGAGATAATTTTCAGATTTGAAGCTTAGTGGAGCATGCCCATGGGCTCGTGGATTGAGCTAGATGCGTACTACCCGCCCGGGGCGCTCACGCCTGCTGCCGCATTTCTGGTGGCGCTGGGGCATCTGGCGGGCGCAACGAGCGCTTACGCGCATGCCGAGGCGGGCGAGCTGGCAGCGTTCTGGCCGCGTGGCCTGCGCGGCATCGCTCCCGATCACGACCTGATCGCGCGGGTTGAGCACTACCTCAGTAGCGTGCCACTCGATGCGTTCCTGACCGAGGCCTGTGCGCGCTTGAATACCGCCCAGCGCTATTGCCTATGGCTCAACCTGCTCGACGCCGGGTTACGGCATACCGCCTGCCCCGAGGAGCTACCGTATTTCACTGCGCTGCTGGCGGGCCTGGGCGCACCGCCCGAATGGGTTGCGCGCCATCGTTTGCTGCTTGATCAGAAGAATAATCTGGCAATATTTCCACAATAGCCGCAATGCTCAGCTCTTCTGCTTATAGCGCAGTGGGTTGAACCTGTACGGTTTCGTAAGGTGCGTGGGCGGCTTCGCCGTCCTACGCGTTGTTTTTTCGCTCAGCGAACGTTTCTGTCTATTACAATTTATTCAAAAACTTTGACAAAACTACTCGCCTTCACTATACTCGCAGTATCTCCAGATTAATAAAAGGTATAAAAGAATTGCGGGCCAGAACACTGGTTCTGATATTCTTATAACTAGCCCATCCAAACAAATCCGATGGGGGCCTGTTTTTACTGTGCAGTTTCCTGAAACGAAACGGCCTTATCTTAGCGTAGCCAATCGATGTAGATTGGTTATATCTGCGATGTGGGCAGCGTTGCTTGCATATGAGTATTAGCACTTTGAATAGAGCTATGCCAGCATTGCTGGTACAGACTATGTTCTTCACTAACGGCTTTGCCCGTCGCCGTGGTTATGAGTTGCCGACCCCGTTTTGCATCGCCGGGGCGGTTTTTATTTTCTCGCCCGTGAAAGGAGGTTTTACGGCATAGTCGTGTTGTACTGGTTTGCGCACTGCTATTGC
The DNA here is from genome assembly GCA_018266315.1 of Chloroflexi bacterium SZAS-1. Lineage (GTDB taxonomy): Bacteria > Chloroflexota > Chloroflexia > Chloroflexales > Roseiflexaceae > Kouleothrix. The sequence continues at coordinate 14,335 of JAFEAS010000054.1, forward strand.
GGTGTTGTGACTATTGTATAACCAACGCAACAGAATGTGTGACGATTCCTCAATGCAACTATAGAAGGAAGGAACATAAGGATGCAATTTCGTCGCAGGAAACAGGCTGGCCTGATTCTGGTAATTGGGCTGATTCTGAGCCTGGCTGCCACGGCAGCAATGGCTGCCCCGGCCACCAGGCCTGCCACACCAGAGGGCGGGATTGAAGGCCGGAACTTTAGCGATAATCTGAAAGGCCCGCTCACTGTACGCCAGAATCAGCTGCGCCAGCAGGCGCTTGAGGCACGGCTGAACGGTACTGCTACCGCCCCAGTGGTGCAGGTGGCGCGCGGGAAGTATGTTGAGCTGTCGCGTGAGCGAACCGACAAGGTATTTGTTATTATTGCCGAGTTTGGCAATACGCGCCACGCCGCGTACCCCGACACTAACCCGGATGGTACGCCCGCGAGTGATGCCCTCACGTTTGATGGCCCGGTGCATAATAGCATTCCGAAGCCCGATCGCAAGGTGGATAATACAACTTTGTGGCTGCCCGATTACAACAAAGCCCATTATACCGACATGTATTTCAACCGCATGGCGAAGTACTGGGAATCGCAGTCGTCGGGCCGCTACTCGGTAGATGGCTCAGTGACCGAATGGGTGAAGGTACCATTTAACGAGGCACGCTATGGCCGCGACGTTTGTGGCGGTATTGTCTGCAGTAATACCTGGTTCCTCATCCGCGATGCAATGGCCTTCTGGGTACAAGATCAGCTGGCGGCGGGCCAAACCCAGCAGCAGATCAGCGATTACCTGAAGACCTTCGATGTGCAGGATCGCTACGATTACAATGGCGATGGCAATTTCAACGAGCCGGATGGCTACATCGACCATTTCCAGATTGTACATGCCGGTGGTGACCAGGCTGCTGGCGACCCACAGCAGGGCAGCGATGCAATCTGGTCGCACCGCTGGTATGCGCAGATCAACCCGTTTGGCACCACTGGCCCAGCAGGTTATGCCCCCTTTGGTGGCGTTGAGATCGGCCAGGGCGGTGTGTCCTCAGGCGTGACTATTCCTGCTAACCCGACTGGTGTGTGGATCGGTGATTACACTATCCAGCCTGAAAATGGCGGTTTAGGCGTGTTTGCCCACGAGTACGGCCATGATCTGGGCCTGCCCGACCTGTACGATACCAGCGGCAACACCGGCGGCGCCGAGAACTCAACTGGCTTCTGGACATTGTACTCGCAGGGTTCGTATGGCAATCATCGCGGCACCGACGGCATTGGCGACGACCCGGTTGATTTGGGCGCGTTTGAGAAGTTCCAGCTTGGCTGGCTTGGCTGCCCGAGCTGCCCCGGCGGTTCGTTCTACCAGGTAGTGCAATATGGCGCGAAGGCGAGCATTAAGCTTGGCCCGGCGAATAGCGCAACCAAAGGCACGCCGCAAGCCTTCTTCGCCTTGCTGCCCGATAAGCAGGTTGATACCAATATCGGTGCGCCATTTGCTGGCAGCAAGTTCTATTACAGTGGCTCAGGCAACAACCTTGATAATGTAATGTACAAGCAGGTTACGTTGCCAGCCAATGCCACGCTTACTGCGAAGGTGCGCTACGATATTGAGCAGGATTGGGACTATGCCTACGTGGTGGTTTCTACCGATGGTGGGCAAACCTGGAATAGCGTCCCGACCAGTGTTTCAACCGATACCGATCCCAACGGCCAGAATTTCGGCCATGGGATTACTGGCAGCAGTAATGGCGCGTGGGTCGATCTGAGCGCCGACCTCGCGGGTTACAGCGGGAATGTGTTGGTCGGTTTCCGCTACTGGACCGATGGAGCGGCAGGGGGCCTCGGCTTCTCAGCTGATGAGATTGCAATTGCTGGCGGCGCTGCCGATGGCGCAGAGACCGATGGTGGCTGGACGTATAGCCCGGCGACTGGCGGCTTCCGCGTCTCGACCGGTGTTGAAACGAATTTCTACTTCAACGCCTACATTGGCGAGAACCGTGGCTACCGCGGCTTCGATACCTCGTTGCGCAATGCCTATAACTTCGGCTTTGCCAACACCAGACCCGATTGGGTGGAGTTCTTCCGCTATCAGGATGGCCTGCTGATTAGCTACTGGGACGAAGCGTATAGCGATAACAATGTCGGCGATCACCCCGGTAGTGGCCTGGTGTTGCCGGTTGATGCGCATCCGCAGCCACTTCACTGGTCGGATGGCACCCTGGCACGCCCGCGCATTCAATCGTACGACTCGACGTTCAATCGTGACCGTACCGAGGCGATTACGCTGCATAAGAATGGCGTGCCAACCCGCTTCCCATCATTACCTGCGGCACGTGTATTCGATGATCGGCAGACGTGGTGGTATGCCAGCGATGGCCATACGCCCGAAAGCCATGGTCGTTACCAGGTGGGCTGGAGCGGCGTAGACGTACCTAAGACGGGCACAACCATCCAGGTGCGGAATACCGCTGATCATGGGTTCTATATGTTTATTGATATTGGCCCATCGAAATAAGGCGTATTGATCCGATTGGCGCAGCTGCCCGCATTTCCTGCGTCGACATCAATAAGCATCATGCGAGGGTGGTATTGCCACCCTCGTATGGTGTACAGCAGCAAGCGGCCACGCTCGTCATTTGCGAGCGTGGCCGCCTGTGCATCACGTCGAAACCGGATTGTAAGCGAGTATGTTACCGAAACATTGGGAGGAATATGCAGAATGGTGTTTACACCGGAAAAATGCTCAAACTTATGATCAACACGAGAATAAAGCCGAGAATGATCAAGGGCGTGCATCCAAAGCGTGGAGGCGCTTCGGTTAGCTCTACCGGAACGTAAATGACCTGCGAGCGTGGTGCGGCCGGGCGGAAGAGTGTAAACCCAATAGCGGCGAGACCACACATCAGTAAGATCGCGCTCATTACTCTCCTCCTCTTTTCGTTGTATGGTTGATAGCGGCTTGGTTGTGGGCTGCAGCGTTGGGCATAGTCTACAGGCAAATATGCGATTTGTGCTTACCGAAAATCCTCGCGAGATTCTCCCGAGATTCTCCCGAAAATCTCCCGATTCTCTCTCGGCAATCCGCTTATAATCTGGTATACTAAAACCTACCAACTTTTGTAGTAAACTGCATCGTTCTTCCGCTGTTTGCCGCTGAATGCTCATCCGATCGCATACGGAAGGAATGGACGTGCCCCCAACCCCCACATTGCACGAAAGCCATGCATTATTGCGCGCACTGGAGCCTGGGGTAAAACCCTATGAGTTTAGCCTCACCAGCGAGCCCTGCCTGATTGGCCGGCATATCGATTGCCAGGTTGTCATATCACGTTTGTCGGTATCGCGTACCCATGCGCGGATCGAGCGACGCGGCGCACTGTTTGTGCTGATTGATGCGGGTAGCGCTAATGGCACTTATGTGAATGGTGCACGCCTGCACGCCGAGCACCTGCTGCGAAATCACGACCAGATTGGCCTGGCGAGTCAGCAAGCGCTGCTACAGTTTATCGATCAGGATGCCACCGATATTCAGCCACAGCGGCTGCAATTTCTAGCGCACGAGCAGCGTTTTGTGTTTTTGGGCGTGCCATTGGCATTGTCACCTAATCTTCAGCGCTTGCTCTTGCATTTATATCAGCAGAAAGGCGAGCTCTGCTCGCACGAAAGTTGTGTACGGGCGATCTGGCCGAACGAGAAATATGACCCGGCGCGGATCGAGCTGCTGCACCGTGAAATTAGCGAGCTGCGCCAGAAACTACAGGCCATTAGCCCCCAGGCCACATCGGTGATTAAGCTCCATCGTGGGTTTGGCTACCGCCTCGATCTCGATAGCTAGAAAGCGCCTGGCTGCACATGCTACTACGTGGTACATTGCTCCATCAGCGGTATCAGGTGCTTCAGCCAATTGGTATGGGTGGCATGGGCACCGTGTATAAAGCGCACGATATGCGCTTGAAGAACACAGTGGCCGTGAAACACCTGCTGGCAAGCACTGTGCCTGAGCATATCGAGGCGTTTCGGCGCGAGGCCCAGCTGCTCGCGCGCCTGCATCATGCGGCCTTACCTGCTGTTCACGATCAGTTCGTGGATGATGATGGCCACTTCCTGGTGATGGAATATATCGAAGGTCAGGATTTTTCGGTGATGCTGCAGCATCAGGCTGGTGCATTTGATATAGGCCTGGTGCTCAGCTGGGCCGACCAGCTGCTCGATGCCCTGGGCTATTTACATAGCCAGCGCCCGCCGGTGATTCATCGTGACATTAAGCCGCAAAACCTGAAGCTTGCTGAAAACGGCCAGGTGATGCTACTCGATTTTGGGCTAGCAAAAGGCTCGATTGCCAGCCTGGCAGCGAACGTGGTCGGCCATAGTGTGTATGGCTATACCCCTCAGTACGCGCCCATCGAGCAAGTACAAGGCACTGGCACCGATGAGCGCAGCGATTTGTATTCGCTGGCTGCCACGCTGTACCACCTGCTGGCCGGGGTGCCGCCGCCCAGCGCACTTACTCGCATACGAGCCAGGGCCGATGAGCTGCCAGATCCGCTACAGCTCATTGCTCATTACAACACACAGGTGCCGGGCGCCGTCGACACTGCATTACGTATGGCGCTGGCGCTTAACCCCGATAAGCGCCCGGCTAATGTAGCCGCATTGCGGTCGGCGCTACGCAGTGCCACCGTTTTATCGGGAATACCTGCGGTCTATACGCCGCCCAGCGATAGCGCACACAACTTAGAATTGCCTGCGCAGGAGCCGATGAGTTCGCAGCCATCACTTTCACCAGGGCCAATCGTTACCGCGCCGCCGCTAAAGCAGCATGGTACGGGCGAACACGTCACTACCTCAACCTCCGAGCCGGAACTTCATCGGCCCGTTACGTCAAGGATGTTCTGGCAGCAACCGCTCCTTATGAGCGTCCTATTGTTAGGTGTGCTAGTTGTAGCCGGGTTTGTGGTGTTACGTCTGTCCGGGCTTACGGTGTTGCCGGTTGTGAGCGGGCGGCGTTTGCTGACCGCGGGTGTGCTGCTGTATATTGGCTTCGCGGGCATGGTTGCCCTCTACGAGGTTGTACGCCGCCGTACTCATACGCGCGTGCTAGGCTTCCATAATGATAGTGTATTAAGTGTGGTGTTTGCCCCAAACGGGCAACTGCTCGGTTCTGCGGCGAATGATGGTTCGGTGTCGCTGTGGCAGCTTGGCAGCCGCCCGCAGCGTATCACATGCGAGGGGCATCGTGGGCCGGTGCGTCAGCTCTGCTTCACGCCCGATAGCCGCGTACTCATTTCGGCGGGAGATGACGCCACGGTGCATTTTTGGAACACGAATGATGGTAGCGCGCGGTTGGTGCTACGCGAGCATCGTGGGCCGGTAACCAGCCTGGCGCTCACCCGTGATGGGCAGCTACTGGTGTCGGGGTGCAAAGCGGGAGTGCTACGTGTCTGGCGGGTGCGCGATGGCCGGGTGCTGTATGCGCTGAGTGAACAGCGCAGCTGCGTGCAGGCTATTACCATCGATCGGGCCGGGTCGAAGGTGGCCGCAGCTGGTGAGGATGGCAATATTCGGGTGTGGGGGTTGCAGCGCGGCCAGCTGCTGCACGCGTTTGTCGCCCACAGCAAGCCAATCTGTGATCTGGTGTTTAGCCCCGATGGCAGCACGCTCGCATCGTGCGCAGAAGATACGACCATCCAGCTCTGGCGGGTGCGCGATGGCGCGCTGCTGCATACCTTGCAAGGCCACAGCGGCCCGGTGGGCGGGCTTGCATTTCACCCCGATGGAACAATATTGGCGTCGCGTTCGGAAGATGGTGCAGTGAAGCTCTGGCGGGTGCGCGATGGCTCAATGCTTCATACGCTCAGCGCCAATAAGCATTATATTAGTGGTATTGCCTTTGTTCGCAACGGCGCGACGCTGGTCGCAACAGCGTGGGATGGCAGTGTGCGTTTATGGAATGTAGCGACGGGCAAACAGGAAACCCGCCTGCCCGGCCATGGCAAACGCATCTTTCAGGTAGCTGTGCATCCAGAAGGTGAGTCCTTAGCTACGGGTAGTCTCGATCGCTCGGTGCGGGTATGGCAGGTGTGAGTGTGGTGAAAGTTCGGGGCAATTTCGCCGCCGAACCTTCACAACGATCTTTCTTTCGCGCTGCACATTACGCGCGGGTGGCTACCACCTCAAGGTATTCGCTAGGAATGGATAGGGTTGCGCTGCCACCCTGATTGAAGCGTTCGAGCAGCGCGGTGAGGTCGGCGGCGAGCGCCGCCTGCCCGGCTGGGTCGAGTGCGGCGAATGCCTTGAGCATTGGCCCGTAATAGGTGCGGAATACTTCGAGCCAGTGCGCCGCCGAGCGGTAGCGGAAGACGAACATACGCTTGGTAATTGACAGGTTCGAAATCCCCCCGCCAAATAGCTCATGCAGCCGTGCTTCGGTGCCCCACAGCGCGGGCGACTGTACACCCGCTGGCGGCGGAACATGCTTGCCGATCGTGCGGAAGACATTCCCAATGAAGCCATCGGGCGTCCAGTTCACCAGGCCGATCTTGCCGCCCGAGCGGCACACGCGCAGCAGCTCACTGGCGGCCTGCTCCTGATTTGCGGTGAACATTACGCCAAATACCGACAACACCACGTCGAATGCGCCGTTAGCGAAGGGTAGCTGCTCGGCATCGGCTTCCTTGAAGGTGATGTTCAGGCGATCGGCCTCAGCGCGGGCGCGGCCGCGTTCGAGCAGCGCCGGGACATAATCGGTAGACGTAACCTCGGCCCAGCGGCGTGCGGCGGCAAGTGAGGCATTGCCGTTGCCTGCGGCCACATCCAGCACGCGCTGGCCTGGCCGTACATCAACTGCCTCGCATAAAAGCTCGCCGGTGATCGAGATCGTGGTGCCGATCATTGCGTAATCACCTGATGACCAGGTGGCCTGCTGGCGGGTTTTTATCGCCTTAAGATCGGGCTGAGATATGGTTACAGCTGTCATGAGTTTGCTCCTTGTTTTAGTATAGAATCCAGATATCGCAAGAGAAATGGTATGGTTGTATAGGTTATAAGTTGGCACCTTTCCTTTATCCTAGTTGCTGGTTCCTCCTCTCCTAGCTTGAATACCAAACGTATGTCAACAGGGCAATTGAACGTGTGGCTGTGTAACCCTGCGAGTAGTAGTGTATGCCAGGAGCCAGACCGGGGCATGTGTGGAACTACGGTATTTTTTCGGGCACAATACCGTATTGCGTAAAAAATCGGGGGCGGCACAGCCACCCCCGAGCACGAACCCACTATGTAGGCTTAGCGTTAGCAGATTGTCGCAGCACAGCGTCGTATCGCCGCCAGGCTCTGGTCTACATCCTCCTCCGTGGTTGCCCACGACGACACACTGATGCGCATGGCAGTGTGCCCTTGCCACACCGTGCCGCCGCACCAGCAGGTACCATCGGCCTGCACCGCTGCAATCACGCGCCGCGTGGTGTCGGCATCGCCGAAGGCTACCAGCACCTGATTGCTCGTTACGTCGTTCAGCACCTGGTAGCCCGCCGTGCGCAGTCCGGCGGCGAAGCGTGCGGCATGCTGGCAGTTGCGCTCGATCATCGCGGCCAGGCCAGCGCGCCCTAATGTACGCAGCGCGGCCCATATTTCGGTGCCGCGCGCCCGCCGCGACATTTCGGGCGTGTAGTCGAAGGGTTCGCCGCGCTGGTCTTGTTGCTCAAGGTAGGCGGCATTCACCGACATCGCCGCGCGCAAGTGCCCCGGCTGGCGGCAGATCACCAGGCCGCTATCGTAGGGTACATTCAGCCATTTATGCGCGTCGGTGGCCCACGAGTCGGCGTTGGCAATGCCGCGAACCAGATGCGCGCGCGTGGAGGCTGCGGCGAGCCACAGCCCAAATGCCCCATCGACATGCACCCAGGCACCAGCGGCATGTGCTATTGCGCACAGCTCTTCTACCGGATCGCAGGCGCCAGTATTGACATTGCCCGCCTGAATGCACAGCAGCGTTGAGCTGCTGAGTGGCGGTAGCGCATCGGGGCGCATGCGGCCCTGCCGATCGACGGGCACGCGCACCACCCGCTCGCGCCCGAGTCCGAGCAAGTTCAGACCTTTGAGCAGGCTTACATGCACTTCATCGCCCACCACCACCGTGATCGGTGGTGCGCCAAACAAGCCCTGCGCTTCGACATTCCATCCTGCACGTTCGAGCAAGGCATGCCGGGCAGCAGCCAGCGCACTGAAGTTCGCCATGGTCGCGCCGGTGACAAACCCAACCCCAGCTGATGCTGGCAGCCCAAGCACGTCGAGCAGCCAGCCCTGCGCGGCAACCTCAAGCGCGCTGGCGATGGGCGATGCGACGGTCATACCGCCGTTCTGGTCCCAGGTGCTTGCCAGCCAGCTCGCCGCCAGTGTGGCCGGTAGCGCGCCACCAATCACGAAGCCGAAGTAGCGCCCGCCGGTGGAAGCCATCGTCGCGGGCGAGCCAATGTCGTCGAGCAGCGCCAGCACTTCGGCGGCATCGGCTGGTTCTTCTGGCAATGGCCCGCCAAGTGCGGCGAGCCGGGCGATTGCCTCGGGGGTGGGGGCAACACCACGCGTATCGACGCTGCTGAGGTAGCGTATCGCGCGCTGGGCGGTTGCTTGAAGCAGGTCGTTCAATTTCTTCCTCCTTGATGCGGTACGTTCTCACGTTGCGTAGTTTTTTATGCGTAGCGCGAAAAATTTACCAATGCTGGCGAAGCAGCGTGCTGCCGTAGGCGAAATATGGCGGCTGCACGCCGCCGGTGAATGCGACCAATATTATAGCAGCGAGTATAGTGGGAACCCTGGTGCGGCGCATGTGCCGAACTACGGTATTTTTTCGGGGTTGTTACCGTAGCCTGTGAGTAGCCCCAGCTCAGTCGCACGGCGCACCGCTTCCGCGCGCGAGCGACTGTCGAGGGCGGCCAGAATATTAGCAACATGCATTTCGACGGTGCGCGGGCTGAGTACCAGCGCGTGCGCGATGTCGGCAGTGGTATGCCCCAGCGCCACACGTTGCAGAATTTCGCGCTGGCGGCGGGTGAGGTCGCCCGAACGGAAGCGCGTGGCGGCCCCAGCGCCCAGGCGCTCAGCAATCGGTTCGCCGAGGTCGGTCAGTGCCTGGGCAATGCGTGTGGCGAGCGGGCGTGCGCCGAGTTTGCGGGCGGTGCGATAGGCGTTCGTCAGGTGATCAACGGCGGCGCTGTGCTGGTTGGCAATTGCGCACGCTTGCCCGGCGCGCAGTTGTGTGCTGGCGTGGCAAAACGGGATTGTAAGGCCCTGCATCAGGTCGAGCGATTGCTGGAATTGTTGGGCTGCCTGCGCTGGCGCGCCATCGAGCAGCGCAATTTCGGCCAGGGCATGGGCTAGGGCCGAAAGCGCTTCGGGCTGGCCCGAGGTGCTGGCAACCCGCGCCAAGGCATTCGCCGCTGCGCGCGCATCGGCGTCGGCCTGGTGTGTGGCGAAGAAAGTAACCGCCCAGCGTAACGCTGAAATGACATAATGCACATCCTCAATTTGCTCCCAGCGCTCAAGGATGAAGCGGCAGCGCTCGGCGGTAGCGCCATCTGTACCATTGAGATCGTGCAGCAGGGCCAGCCCCCACGCGGCCAATAATTCCATGCCAGCCAGCTCGATCTGGTGTGCCAGGGACGCCGATTCGAGCAGCAATGCCTGGGCCTGCCGGGTTTGGCCGCGCTGCACATATAGCGAGCCAAGTAGCCCGCTGGCGACACAGCGCGCATGGGTTGAGCTGTGCGGCGAGGCCAATACCTCGCGGCAGAGCGTCATTGCGCGATCCCATTCGCCTGTTTGGCGCAGCACGGCGGTGAGGCAGGCGATGCACAGCTGGGCCGTGGCCGGTATGGCGTTAGCCTGGCAGAAATCGAATGCGGTCAGGTAGGTTTCTTTCGCGCTACCATAATCGCCGCTATGTTCCAACGCATCGGCCAGCCGCTGGTAGATTTCGGCAGCTGCATTGGCCTGGTTATGCTCAAGCGCCAGTGCCAGGGCGCGCTGCACCAGCGCCAGCCCCTCGGCGGTGCGGCCCATGCGCGCGTAGACATTTCCTTCCTGCCCGAGGGCGCGCGCATGCAGGTCGGGGCGCTGTGCTAGCTGGGCTTCTTCTATTGCTTCTGCCAGCACCTCAAGCGCGGCGCGATAGCGCCCGGCCGAACGCAGGTGCGCCGCGGCGGCGAGCCGCTCGATGGCAGCTTCGGCGGGCAGCCCGTTAAGCGCAAATGCCTGGGCGGCAGCTTCGCGCGCCGCCAGTGCCCGATCCCAATGGCCCTGCATCTCGGCAACGCTGGCGATCTTGCGTTCGGCCTCGGCATAGGCGCGCAGGTCGCCATACTGGCGGCGTCCATCGGCGGCCTCGCGCCTGGCGCGGGCGGCTTCGGGTAGCATGCCGCACAGCTGCGCGCAATTGCCCATCTGGTCGAGCAAATCCAGGCGCTGAGGTTCGTCGATGCCGTCGGGCCAGAGATCGAGCGCTTGCTGGGCGGCACTGGTGGCATCGCGGTAGGCGTGAATGGCACAGGCACTATGGGCAACAAGCAGCAGGGTTGCGCGCGCGCGCTCGGGTTCTTTTGCTGCCAGCCAGTGCTGCGCAATCGCCTGAGGATCGGCCCCGAGCGTTTCCAGGCGCTCGGCAACCCGGCGATGCAACGCCCGGCGCTGTACCCACGAAATGTCGCTATATGTCGCTTCGCGTGTGAGCGCATGGCGAAAGGCTGCGCGGCCAGAATCTAGCTCTACCAGCAGGCCATGTTCGAGTAATTCTTCAAAGCCATCCGCGCTGCCCGCCAGCTCAGCAACGAATGTGAGATCGAAGGTGCGCCCAATGACGGCGGCGAGCTGAAGCAGGCGCAGAGCCGCCTCCGGCAGGTTGTCGAGGCGCAGTAGCACCGCATCGCGGAGCGTATCGGGAATCGGGAGATCGGTGCCGGGTGCGAGTTCGATTCCATTGCTGCCTGGGCGTAAGCGCCCGCACAGCGCCAGCGCACCCGCCAGCTCTTCAATGAAAAGCGGCACGCCCTCGGTGCGATCGTAGAGCGCCGCAGCCAGCGCCGGGCCGGGAACCTGGCCCAGAATCTGGGTTATTACAACTGTGGTATCGGCCTGGTCGAGCGGTTCGATGATGATTTCGCGCAGCAAGCGCGCGCGGCGCAGGGCGTTGCGCAGCCGCCGTAGTGCGTGGCCGCGACCAATTTCATCGTTGCGGTAGGTGCCAATGATGATCAGCGGCTCGTGTGCGGCGGTGCTTGCCAGCATGGGAAGCAGCTCCAGGGTTGCGTTGTCGGCCCACTGCAGATCGTCGAGCA
>JAFEAS010000055.1 GCA_018266315.1 Chloroflexi bacterium SZAS-1
ATTTCTACTTGATTTCTCTATAAGTGTAAATGAGGATCGCAATGACCAGTACGAAGCGGGTAGTTGTTACAGGGGCCACCGGGCTGATTGGCGCAAAATTGTGTGCCCAGCTCATAGCGAAGGGCTACAGCGTAGTTGTGTTTTCGCGCGACTTACAGAAGGCGCGCCACACGGTGCCGGGCGCTGCCGAGTATGTTGCCTGGTCGCCCGCAGAAACTGGCGATTGGGCGAAAGCCATTGATGGTGCCTACGGTGTCGTGAATCTGGCTGGCGCATCGCTCTTTGGCAAACGCTGGAGTGCAGAGTATAAGCGCGAGATTATTGCGAGCCGCGAAGTAGGCACGCGCGGCCTGGTGAATGCAATGGCCGCCGCCCAGCAGAAGCCCGAGTTACTCGTGAACATGTCGGCGGTAGGCTTTTATGGCCCCCATGGCGCCGAGTTGCTGGATGAGAGTGCGCCAGCCGGGAATGATTTCCTGGCGAATGTGTGCAAAGTATGGGAGCGCGAAGCCGCCCGCGCCGAGCAGCTGGGTGTGCGCACTGTTATCTTTCGGAGTGGGGTAGTGTTGAGCGCCGCCGAACATGCAGGCTTACCGATTAACCTGTCGAAGATGAGCCTTGACCGGCCAGGACTTGTGCTCGATACCGAAGCCGGGGCATTTCCGCTGCTGCTGCTGCCATTTTATTTCTTCACGGGTGGCCCGGTGCTTCCCGGCACGCAATATCTCTCCTGGATTCATGTTGACGACACTGTTGGCCTGCTGATCAAGGCGCTAGAAGATCCACAAGCGCGCGGCCCGCTCAATGCAACTGCGCCTGACCCACAGACAAATAAGGCCATCGCAGCGACGATCGGCAATGTTATGGGCCGCCCGTCGTGGTTGCCAGTGCCCGGGTTCGCAATGCACCTGCTCCTGGGCGAGATGGCCGATATGATTACGACTGGGCAGCGCGTATTGCCGAAAAAAGCTCAGGAGCTTGGCTACCAGTTTAAGTATGCCCAGAGCGAGCAGGCAATTCGGCAGCTATTGCGCAAGTGAACCGCTTTCGATCCATATATCGTAATTGCCTGGTGTTGCTATTGGGCCTGGGTCTGGCCGCCTGCGCACCAGGCAGTTTGCCGTTGCCCGGCGCATTTGTAACAGCCGAACCTTCGGCACTGCCGGTTGGATTGACGCAACCGCCGACAATGGTTCAGCTAACAATGCCACCCTCGCCGGTGGCTACCGCGCGGCCACTGCCGAGCGTGGCCCCGGTTGCGACGCTTGCACCTGCACAACTGGGCGTGCTTGAGCAGCAGCAAGCGGTGCTGATTGAGCTGTACCGCCGTACTAACCCCGCTGTGGTGAGCATCGACACCGCCGGGCAGCACCCGCCGATTGAAGGCGCGCCAACCCCAGAGCAGGCGATTCCGTTCGCGCAGGGGTCGGGCTTTCTGTTCGATGATCAAGGCCACATTGTAACGAATAATCATGTGATCGAGGGCGGCGTTACCTTTCAGGTGCGCTTTGCCGATGGCTCGATCGCACTGGCGACATTGCTTGGCGCCGACCCAGGCTCCGACCTGGCTGTACTCAAAGTTGAACAATTACCCACAGGCGTGGCACCCCTCCCATTAGCCGACTCGCGCACTGTACAGGTAGGGCAGACCGCCATTGCCATTGGTAACCCTTTTGGGGAACGTAATACGCTCACCGTTGGTGTGGTAAGTGGGCTGGGGCGTAGTTTGCGCGGCCCAGCCGCTAGCCAGGGCGGGCGCTTCGCAATCACGAATATCATTCAGACCGATGCGTCGATAAATCCAGGTAACTCGGGCGGGCCGCTGCTCAATATTCGCGGCGAGGTTATTGGCGTAAACACCGCCATCCGCACCGATAGTGGCGTATTTGCGGGGATTGGCTATGCGATTCCTTCAAATACGGTGGCGCGGGTGGTGCCCACACTGATTCGTACCGGCCACTACCAGCACCCCTGGCTTGGTATAGGCATGCGCGATGTCGACCCGCTACTCGCCGGGCGTTTACAATTGCCAGTGCAGCAAGGCGTGCTCATCACCAGCGTTCAGCAGAATAGTCCGGCTGAGCAGGCCGGACTGCGTGCCAATACGCTCAGCGGCAATGATCAGAGCCAGGCAGCACCTACCAATGGCGATATTGTAGTCGCGGTTAATGGTCAGGCAGTACGTAGCGGCGACGAGCTGGTGAGCTACCTCGAACAGCAAGCTTCTGTTGGCGAAACAGTAACCCTCACCGTGATGCGCGCAGGCAATGAGCAATCGGTTGCTGTTATTTTGGGCAGCCGCCCTGAACAGTAACCCTGGTATTGCGAGCCGAAATGGCCGAACCTCCACATTCCCGCGCCTTCGCAGGTTGCAGCATGCTCTCGCCGCGTGAATATTTCTTTTCGCGCCTCAGTCATTGGTTGGTATACTGTATCGTCTTAGCTGATGCAGTATATAGAAATAGTATCTGAATTGCATACCTGTCAGGTGCAGCTAGCAGTGAAATTGCCGCGTTTTAATGCGGTGGGAGCCGCCCCTGACAGGTTTCAACTGACGTAGGATTGCTATATACACAGCCGTTGTGTTTTGAGCCAAAGCAGAAATTAGGAAGCATATGGCGAACGCAGCCAATGGGGCAATGCAAGCCCGCAAATACGCATTTTTGTCATTAGGCGCAGCGATTGCCACAATTGTTCTGAAGCTAGTAGCTTACTGGCTAACAGACTCGGTTGGCTTGCTCTCTGATGCGCTCGAATCAGTTGTAAACCTGGCGGCGGCGGTTGTTGCCATCTGGGCACTTACTGTGGCGAGCCGCCCACCCGATGATGAGCACGCCTATGGCCATTCCAAAGCCGAGTATTTTTCGAGCGGCGCTGAAAGCATGATGATTTTGATTGCAGCGGCTGGCATTGCCTACACTGCAATTGAGCGCTTGTACAGCCCGCGGCCAATTGAGAATGTGTGGATTGGCTTGCTGGTTTCGGTGGTGGCAGCGGTATTGAATGGCGGGGTCGCGTGGGTGCTGCTGCGCGCTGGCCGTACCCTGAATGCAATTTCGCTGCGGGCCGATGCCCACCATTTGCTCACCGATGTGTGGACTTCGCTGGGGGTAGTGGTGGGAGTTGTGTTGGTAAACCTCACGGGCTGGCTCCAGCTCGATGCGCTGATTGCAATTGCAGTCGCTCTCAATATCATATGGGCAGGGTGGCGCCTGCTCCGCGATACTGCGAATGGCCTGCTCGATATTGGTTGGCCTGCGGCTGATCAGGCACGTATTTCGGAAGCATTGACACCATATCGCGCGCAGGGCATCGATTTTCATGCCATTCGCACCCGCATCGCCGGGCAGCGGCGCTTTGTATCCTTACATGTTCTGGTGCCGGGCGATTGGAGTGTCCAGCGCGGCCATATGCTCTGCGAGGAAATCGAACGCCAGCTTCGTGGAATCGGCACCCAGATCACTGTGTTTACCCACCTGGAACCTTTCGAGGATTCAGCTTCCTGGGAAGATCAGGCCCTTGATCGGGTTGAAGCGCCAACATCGGCACCATAAGGTGCCTGCTGCCATACCCGAGTGGGCAATTGTTCGCACCTATAGGGCGTATGTCGCATTGTGGCCGTGAAAAGTGGGTACACCATTACGCGCGGTAATGGTGGTATAACTCCATATCAGCACAATCCTGCTATGCTATATATCGGGTATCCTATAGCATTGGAGGTATTGTGATGTCCTCACGAATAATTGTCGTTCCAATAGATGGTTCTCAATTTAGTCGGCAAATTGTGCCGCATCTATGCCAGATCTGCACACCTGAGCGCGATGCTATGGTGTTATTGCGGGTGGGTGAACCGAGTGGTAGCCTGATTGGTTCACCACCGCGATTAGTCTCACTCTCGTGGACAACCCCTATGTATGATAGCCCACGAGATATTGAGTACAATGCGCACCCCATTTATGCGACGCAGATCGAGCAAAACGAACGCTCGGAGCTTGAGCTTGAGCTTGAACCCGAGCGGCAGGTGCTTAAACAAGCCGGATTCAATGTGCGGGTTGAGGCGCGCTTCGGCGACCCGGCTGAGGAAATTGTTGCACTGGCCGAGCAATTGCACGCTGACATGATCGCAATGGCTACCCATGGGCGTACCGGCTTACGACAGCTGTTGATGGGCAGCGTCGCCGAGCAGGTATTACGCCGGGTCGATATTCCGGTGCTGATGCTGCGCTCGTTTCGTACATCGAATCGCGCAAACTAGGAACATAGGCACCAGGAACACAACTGCACCACCAGGCTTGCCTGGTGGTGCAGTTGCATATGGTGTGGAATTGCTAAGAATGAGCTGCCCCAAGCAATGGGCGATTAAGGTCGATCTCGATTGTGCCGTTGTTGTTGCGCGCCGCAAATTGATCGAGGCCGCGTGGGGATGGCCCGGAAAGATACGTGCCATCGATACGGTAGTGCGAGCCATAGCATGGATCAATGAACTGTTGCTCGGCGCTTACCCAGGCCACAACACAGCCACGCAACGGATCGCGGGCGTTCAGCACCAGCGGGCCGTCGGCATCGGCAACCACAAACACAATTTGTGCTTCGAAGGTGGCGCGCTGCGGCTCGGCGGCGAGCAGGCTGGTGGCCGCGCCAAGCGCTTGCCACCTTGGGGTGCGCGGTCGGGTAATAATTCCATACATCACGCCACTAACGGCCGCCAGTGAGAAGAAGATAACGGCGATGAGCGCTGCTGTAAGTAAAAACTGGCGGCGAATGGCTGGTGTGCGCATATTCACCATAGGAAGCCATTCTTGCTATAGGTGAGCCTTACCAGGAAGCACAGTACTAACGTTAATTTCCAGCTGGCTCTGGTTAATGCGCGTAGCAAAGCGATCGAGGCTGCGCGGCGAAGGCCCACGCACATAGCTGCCATCGAGCTCGTAGGTTGATCCACCACATGGATCGATGAAACGGTTATCACTAGGCTCGAAGCGAATATGGCAGGCGGCGTTGTTGAAAGGGCCGTGTGGGTCGGCAGTATTAAACGCAATTGGCTGATTGTCGGCCCACACCAGGTATAGCTCGTGCCCGTCAATATTCAATAGCTGCGGTGTTGGCTGGCGCAATGTTTCGGCATTACCTAATGGCTTCCACGTAGTTGGTATAAGCATTGCAATAAGAAGTGCGGCTGCCGTAGCGACTGCCAAGAGCAGTGACATCGCTGCCGCGCCCGCCAACCACTGGCGAATGCGCGCAGTACGCAATGAAACTGTTGCAGTCATTGGTGCCTCCTACCGCTTGTGACCAGTCGCTATTTGTCGCGCTTGCCGCGCTTGCGGCGGTGGCGCTGCGCCCGCGATTCAGGGGCGCGGGCATCGGCTGGGCGCGCTGGAATAGATTGTGCTGGCGCTGTGCCCGCCTCAGCACGTGGTGCAACTTCGGCATCGGTGCGCGCCTGTGGCTGCTGGGGCCGACGTGGCTCGGTCGGGCGTGTTGGTGGCAGCACTGGTGCTTCAGTCGTTGCCTCGGCTGGGGCCGGGCGCGGCGGCGGTGTGCGCTCGGCCGGGCGTGCCGATTGCGTGCGCTCTTCCCCTTCTTCTAGCATCGCCAGCGCATCTAGAATATCGGGATCGATCACTTCATCGCGTAATAGCCGACGTTCGCCCGTATGCTTTGGCTCACGACGCGGCGGTGGCGGTGGCAGGTTGGGGCGCGGAGTAATACCCTCTTCGGCGCGGCTACGTGCTACCTGCGCCACCCGCTGGGCCGCCTCGGAAATCTGGTCGGGGCGAAATTCTTCGTGGATGCCGCTGCCTGCCAGCTCAACAATTACCGTCTCGCGGACGACATTGACGGTGATAACCTCGCCGGGGCCGTCGGGCGTTTGCACCCAGCTGCCCTTGCGTGGCAATTCGGCCTTAATCGCCAGGTACTGTTCGTGCTCATACGAAAGGCAGCACAACAGCCGCCCACATACGCCGCTGATCTTGGTTGGGTTCAGCGGCAGATCCTGGTCTTTCGCCATTTTGATCGATACGCGCGCATAATCGGGCAGGAACGTTGCGCAGCAGAGCATGCGGCCACAGGGGCCAATGCCTCCAAGCAGCTTCGCTTCGTCGCGCGGCCCAATCTGGCGTAGTTCGATCCGGGTTTTGAACGTGCGAGCGAGGTCGCGCACAAGCATGCGGAAATCGACGCGCTTTTCTGAGGTGAAATAGAAGGTTAGGCGCGAACCATCGAAGCTGTATTCGGCCTTTATGAGCCGCATTGGTAGGCTGTGTTCGCGGATTTTTTCATCACAGCGCGCCAGCACTTCCTCATGGCGCTCACTCAGCAGCCGCATCCGCTCAAAGTCAGAATCCTCAGCGCGGCGGATAACCGGCTTTAGCTCGCCAACAATCTCGGTGTCGGCTACTTCGTGCGGCAGATGTGTGATTTTTGCGAGTTCCAGGCCACGTACTGTTTCGACAATAACACTATCCCCAATTGCTAATTGTTCCAGCCCGTGCGGATCGAAAAAATATGTCTTGCCCGAATCTTTGAAGCGAATGCCCACCACTATCGGCATACCAATGCTCCGTGGCAGACGCACCGTTGCTGGTTATACGGCACAGGTTGTAGGTAGCTGTACCCTGTGCTGTTTCCTTAATTGTGGGTGTGGTTCACAATACATGCTGTGGGTGCGCCCGATAATCTATTCAAAAACGCCGCGTGGCGTTAGCGGCATTATAGCATTAAGTGAGCATATTGGGGGATTCGCGGGTATGTATCGGTTGTGGGTGCGATCTTATTGGGGTTTTGCCCGCCCAAGTACTTTGTAGGTATGTACGAGCTGCGCCTTGCCTTTAAGCTGGAAGTCGCCCATTTCCTGGAGCAGGAAGGTATCGCCTAGTAGGCGGCGGGTCGCTTCGCTAATCAGCACGCTATTAATGTCGGCCTTACCCTCAAGCCGCGACGCAGTATTGACAGTATCGCCCATCACAGTGTATTCGAGGCGCTGGCGCGTGCCGAAGAAGCCAGCATACACTGGGCCAGTGTTAACCCCCATACGAAAGGCAAATGCTTTGGCCGGATCAAGGCGCTCGATCAGCTTGCGGTGTGCTTCGATCATGCCGAGTGCTGCATCAACAGCCTGAATCGCCGATTCTTCCGGGTCGATGGGATGAGTGAGCTGTGGCGCACCAAATACGGCCATAATGCCATCGCCAATATATTTATCGAGCGTTCCGTTACAGGTGAAGATAACCTCAGTCATTTCATGAAAATACTCATTGAGCAGGTCTTGCACATCGCGCGGTGAAAGCGTTTCGGAGAGTGAGGTAAACCCTTTCACATCGGCAAATAGCACGCTTACAATCAGCTCTTGTGGCTCCCACAGCTGCCCATGCTGCACGAAATAGCTCGCCATCATCTGAGCAACGTTGGGCGACATGAAGCGCTCGAAATTCTGGCGTAATTGGGCTTGCTCGCGTAGGGCATCGGTCAGGCGCGCGCGCTCGATATGGATCGCCGCCAAGTTTGCTACCGCTGCTAGCAGGTCGCGTTGGTGCTCGTTGAATTGCTCGCGCCCAGGCGAATCGACATAAATCAGGCCAGTCGCGCGGCCATCGCTGATCAGCGGAGCACAGATCGCCGAGCGGATGTTCGCGCTAATAATGCTTTGCGAGCCAGCAAAATCGAGGCGGGCATCGCGGGTGAGCACGGCCTCGTTTGCGTCGATGCTTTTACGCGTGATGGTGGAGCTCAGGGCCACATCGCCGACGGTGGGCGGGTGAATGACCATAGGTACAAGTTCGTCGCCTTTGCGTAATAAGAGCATGCTGCGCTGAGCGGGCACGGCGCGCTGCACCTCTTCCATCACCACATCAAGCAGGTCGTGCAGATCAACCAGGCTATTGAGGCGCTTGCTGATGCGATAAAACTCTTTGAGATCCAATGCAAGCTCGGGTAATTCGCCCGAACTAACCTGCTTACTTTCAGACGCGAGCGGGAAGTACTGGTTGTCGTCGAGCACCAGACTTTGGGCCGCGCGATCCTCGAAGCGAATCTCGAATGGCCCGACTTGCAGAATATCGCCGTCGTGCAGCTGCTCTTCTTTCACCCGCAGGCGATTGACCGAAATGCCATTCCGGCTGCCCAGGTCGATCGCCCAGGTTTCGCGCCCGCGTAGCCGCACCTGCGCATGGTGACGCGAAACAATGACATTGTTGAGCACAATATCGTTATCGAGCGCGCGCCCAATCTGTAAGCCTTGCTCTGTGAGCGCGAAGGTGCGCTTGTCGCCATTGATCGTGACCGACAATCGGGCCATGCCCCGCTCCTTGGCAATGACAAGACCGTGTGGGGAACAGGAAAAACGCCACGCTGCGGGCATTTATCAGTATAGCAGACCGATTTAGGCCGGGCAAGCATTTAGACCCAGCTCAGGGTTACTACCTCGATACGTAACGTTTTTTTGCCAAAGCTTATGCACAGTGCGATGAGTCAATCATCCGTCAATGCTGAGTCAATCGTGTCAGTTAGTATGCCGACAGTTTGGAATTAGCTATGAATAACAAGGAGCCATGAGTATGAAGACCGTAATTGCACGTACCGCCTCCGCCGCCCTGATGTTCGGAAGCCTGCTACTGCTTGGTGCGGCTGTGTATGGCCCTCCTGGAATTCGGCGGTAGGGCGTTGTGATGGATCGGCCGTGCTGGTGCATGCGCGGCTAGCCCAGCAGGGCAGCGCATAGGTAGGCATTCTTGGGGAAAAGGTGATGTTATGCTGAACATTCGTGCTGTGGCGCCTGAGCCCCGTGCTCAGCTGATTCCCGGCCAGAGCACCCGCCCGGTATTGACGCGGCTAGCGCTTTTGGCGGCGGCTAACCCGCTTGTGGCCGAAAGCTTGATGCATGACTCAGTGGATGCAGCCGCTATGCATCCGCATTATGCTTTTACGCTAGATGCACGTGATCGCGCGACACTCGATGCGATTCGGGCGCGGGCGAATACTGTGGGCGAATTCCTCTCTGATCTGGCCGACATTGTAGATGGCGCAGCCTGATGCGGCCTTTAAACAAAGCATTATGTCTTAACGTATTGGGATTTGCCCACGCTCATTGCTTTTGGCATAGGACGCTCATCTATGACAACCAGCTCATATATGCCCAATGGCCAGGCTGATATTGCGACCCTCCTCCACGCGCTAGCCGAAGCCGCGGATAGCCGCGTGTTTTTTGCGACGCTATGCCGCGCGCTCCCAACGTTGTTTCCGCATACGCGTGTCGATCTGCTTATCAGCGATTGGTCGAATGGTTTATGCCTTCCTCTGGTTAGCGACCAGGGCGCTTTACCTGCACCCAGTGATGCAGGGCACAACGCCGACGCATTTGCTGCCTGGTTAGCTGATTGCGGGTATGCTGCTGTCGCAATGCAGCCCCTCAATGGGGCGGGCCGCCATTTGGGTTGGCTGGTGCTCGCGCGCCGCACTGTGCCAATAGACGAAGGCGTGCAAGCGTTCGCCGGGCAAATTGCCGCAGTTACGGCACTTAGGCTCTTGCATGAATACTGGCGCGATGAGCTGGCTCTGCGGGATGACACCATCGCCATTCTTGAGCGCCGCCTGTATGAGCATGAAGACATGCGTTTGCGCGCTACGCTGGCGGTAGGCACCGCCCACGATATTGGCAACTTGCTCGCTTCAGTGGTGGGCCATGCCCAGATGATGCAGCGTGAAGCACCGGCTGAGCTACAACCCGATTTGCAGACCATTATCCGTGCTGCTCGCGATGGCAATACCTTACTACGCCGCCTGATCGCGCTCAAATCTACTGGCCTGGCAACACAGGAAGGGCAAGTCGTTGCGATGTCGTCGCTTGTGCGCGATGCGCTAGCCCTGACACGCCCATTTTGGGATAACCGGCCTGATATTGAAATACAAACCGAAATGCCCGGCCTCCCCCCGGTGCGCGCCCATGCCGCTGACATGCGCGAAATACTGGTAAACCTTATCATTAATGCTATTTCGGTTATGCCGAGCGGCGGGCTACTGGTGATTTCTAGCCGTTGTGAAGATAATTATGGCATCATCGAAGTGACCGATACCGGGCAAGGCATTCCCGCCGAATATCAAGCGCGCATTTTTCAGCCGCTCACGAGTACGAAGGAGGGTGGGCACGGTTTGGGCTTAAGCGTCAGCCGAACGCTGGCCGAAAGCTATGGCGGCACACTGACGGTAGAGAGTACCCCGGGAGAGGGGGCCATCTTCATGCTAGCGGTGCCGCTGGCGCGGCCAAGCGAGGTTGCGTTGAAAGAGGCGTGGGCACCTTCTACAGCACATCTGACACGCTAGGCAGAACATCGACATTACTGTTATAAAGCGCACGACGGCGTCCGTTGTGCGTTTTTTTGTGTGCCGGTGCAGGCCCAGAACACACCCTGGCTGCTTGCTGGTTTGCAGGTATTTCTATGCTATTATGTGTGCAATTGATGACATTGAGTGGTGCTACACTATGGAGGCGACATGCCCAAAATAGGACGTAATGACCCTTGCCCGTGCGGCAGTGGCAAAAAATATAAACACTGCCATCTCCCGATTGAAGAAGCCAAACAAGCTGAGCAGCTACACCTGCGTCGGGCTGTCGATACGCTAATCCCGAAGATTATTACCGCTGCGCAAGAGCAAACCGATGCCATTCCGGCGGCGTATGACCGCTTTTGGGATGGCAAATATACGCTTGAGCAAATGAGTGAGCTAGATGACCTCGAAGGGCGTGGCGCAGAGCGCTTCCTCGTTTGGTTCGCTTTCGATTACGTGCTTGAGGATGGATCTACCCTGGCCGAACGCCTGGCGGGGGCGAGTGATTCTGATTTCAGCACCGAGGAGCAGCAGCTTTTGCGTAGCTGGGCACCAGTGCGCCTGCGGCCTTATGTGGCAAATACGGTGCAAAAGGGCCAGGGTATGACAGTCAGCGACCTTATGGACGGGAGCACGTATGAGATTGTTGATCATGCGGCGTCGCGGCGAGTGCTAGTAGATGAAGTGCTCGTGGCACACTTAGTGCCAGCTGGCGAAGCCTTTTTCATTGGCGGTGCAGCCGCACACCTGACGGAAGATACCCGTTCGAAAATGCGCGAGTTTTTATCGTTGCACCTGGAAGCAATGCAGCGCGATGACCCGGCTGCCGGGTGGCCCGAACTTCTGCACACACGCTCAGAAGTATTGAACCATTTTGTGATGCAACTGCCAGTTGAGGAGCCAAACCCCAGCCTGCTTGAATCCATTATTACCCAGACGCGCGCCTCGCTGATGCTGGCTGGTGAGTCGCTCGGGCTGGGTAAGCGCGACGACGCAGCCGAATAAGGACGCCGCGCATAGATGCTAGCGCTATTTGGCGGCCATCATTGCATGAAGCAAGTACTCGCCCTGGTACACGAGCTGGTCGGCGCGATTTTCGGCGTCGATTAATGTCAGGTCAGTCACGTAGATTGGGCTTTCGCGCGCATACACGAAATCTTGATGCCAGATGTGGGCGGGGTCTTCAAAGGCAGTTGGGCCAATAACCCCGCCAATATGATCACTACGGCCGAGCGCAATATGTGGCCCGGCCTTTTCATCCTCAAGAATATTCCCGCGCACACGCGCATGCGGGTTACAGCCAAGGCCAAGCTCGGCCACATTGCGGCGCGCGCCGTCGAGCGCAAGAAAGTTACGCAGATCGGCGGCGGCGTCACTCAGCCCTAGCACCTCTACCACCCGGTTTTGCGCAATCTCAAGGCGTACAATCTCATTGCGCCATGGTACTGGCAGAACCCCTTGTGTTTGGCTGGGTATAGTTGTTTGCTCTCCTTCATAGCAAGCAACATACGTTTCACCGCTGGGCAGGTTAACTAACCGCGGCGGTGTCTTATCGGGCCGCAGCTGCCCGTCGTCGACATGCGGGGTGCGGAAACGTATATCGAGCAGGAGCCTGTCGCCATTGGAGAACGTGATACGGGCGGCCTGGGCATTGCTCAGGCGTTGGTGTAAGGCGGCGCAGGCGCGCGCTATTTCGGCATAATCGGCGGCGAGGGCGGTTGCTTCCATTGCTGGAGCCACCAGCGGCATCGAAGCGGCACGTAACACGGGGCGGCGTTTCGTCCATTCCATCAATGGCGCCGAGGCCGAAAATTGCGTCATGGCGAGTATGAGTGTCGCTTGTGCAGCCAGCTGAGCAAGCGGGGTGGGTGTGTCGCCGAGCAGCCCTTTATCAGGCAATTGGGCATTATGCGCGCCGGTGGCTGGGTAGCAGGCTAATGGAAGAACATGAAAACCTCGTTGTTGACCAAAATCGCGCAGGGCGGTGTGCCAGCGCTGGGCCATCGTGCGGCGCTCGGCCCAATCGGCAGTATCGGTTATGTTGCCATGAGGTATATCTATCAGCACCAATGCAGTTTCACCAGGATGAGGATCGAAAACATCGGCGAAGAGTTTCTGGAGGTTGATCATTGTGTTCCTCACCATATGTTCAGGCAATAGAAGCTAAAGAGTTCAAGGTTTTGGAAAAAACAAGATACACCAGAGCACTAGGCCCTGGTGTTTCTACTTGGAGAACCATCGGCGATACGAGCTAGTATAGTGCTACATGCACCCACCGTCAATGGAGTAATTTGCAATCTGTGGCAGGTAAATGTTACAGTTTATTCAATCCTCTGCGCTAGCTCCTGCTGCCGAATTAGCAGTGCCTACGCAGTGCTTCGTATTTTAGGAATACTGTCGTAGAGAATAATGCCAGCCGCATCGGCCTTGTTATTGAGAAAGAAAATACGTGCAACCATCCCTGATGATCTATGGTGCCAATGGCTACACCGGGCAACTGGTAGTACGCCTGGCTACTGAACGTGGATGGTGCCCGATCGTTGCTGGCCGTAATGCGGCGGCGATCGGCGCACTGGCGGCCCGTTACAATGTACCATATTGTGTACTGGGTTTAGAAGATGCTTCTGCACTTGATAGCGCCTTGCACGATGTTTCTGTAGTGTTGCATTGCGCCGGGCCATTTGCTCATACATCGCGCCCAATGGCCGAAGCCTGCCTGCGCACCCGCACACATTATCTCGATATTACTGGCGAGGTTGCAGTATTCGAGGCGCTGGCGCTCCGCGATATGCAGGCCCGTGCAGCTGGCATTATGCTGCTGCCAGGTGCTGGTTTTGATGTAGTTCCTTCCGATTGTTTAGCACTGTACTTGAAGCAGCAACTGCCGGGTGCGCAGCGGCTGAAACTGGCGTTTCAGGCGACTGGTGGCGTATCGTGGGGCACAGCCACAACCGCAGTCGAGCATTTGGGCAGCCCGACGATGGTGCGGCGCGGCGGCAAGCTCGTGCCGCTTGCGGGTGCACCACCAACGCGCCGCATCGATTTTGGGCGCGGGCCAGTCGCAACAACTGCGATTGCCTGGGGCGACCTTGTAACCGCCTATTGGAGCACTGGCATCCCTCATATCGAAGTATATGCTGCACTCGGCGGGGCGGCTCAGGGCGTGATGATGCTGACGCAGCCACTACGTTCGCTGCTTGCTGGGCGCGTAGCACAGGCTTTACTTAAGCGGCTGATTCGCACCCAACCGCCTGGCCCGAGCGATGCTACCCGCGCGCAGGGCCAGAGCTTGCTCTGGGGTGAGGCCGAGGATGCCACTGGAAAGCGGCATTGCGCGCGTTTGCGTACGCCTGAAGCATATACTCTCACGGCTCATACCGCTCTTGCTCTCGCCGAGCGCGCGATGAATGGTGGCGCAGTGCCGGGCTTCCAAACACCTGCTCAGGCCTATGGTGCCGATTTCATTCTCGATTTCCCCGGGGTTACCCGCAAAGATATTCCCTGTCCACCTTCCAGCCACTAATCGTTCATTATTAATAGGACTTTCGCTTACTTGTTTATGTGCCTGCAGCAGCACGGTGCTTTTTTCTTTGTTCTTGGTAATTTTTGCGCGGAGTGCAAAAATTACCAAGAATAGGAAGAATTTGCTTGAGTAAGCGAAAGTCCTAATAGTGCGCTTCTCTGCCGATGAGCAGATTGTCAGATGCGCTGAGTAGCACTGCGATTGCTTCCTGAAGTATTGCGGGGCACAGCTGACAGGTTTATGACTCGCCGGGGTTGCGCGATTGTGCTGCAGCCTAACGTAATAACTGTGTTCAATGGTTAGCGTTGGTGAACAACCGACCACAAATGTTGCTGTTTCTATGTTGAATGCAGACCAAAATCACGCGAAACGGTACCGCTACAATGTCGAAAGAGTTCTTCTAATTTCACCTCTAGTTCATAAGTTTTTCATCTTATTTCAAGACCATGTAACCAGTCAGTAATCCAATCTAATTGCTTTCACTTGCATGTCGCGGTTACACTTATTTCATCATAGCTGCGATTGGTTTATGCAATTTATTCGTCCATTCTAGGGCGAAAGGGCAGAGTTGGTATGGTGGTATCACAACGTCGCATCTTTGCGCCGCGCCTGAGTTTCAAACTTACGCTGCCCTATGTCGCACTAGCGATGGTACTGGCGCTTGCGACAATTTATATTGTTGCGCGCGCCCAGGCGAATAAGGTGACGACTGAATTTAGTCGGCAGATTGCCGATGCCCGCGTGCGGGTTAGCGACAGTGTTGTTCAGACAGAACGTGAACAAATTGATAAGGTTCGTACATTAGCCCGCCTGAGTGGGCTTTCAGAGGCATTACGAATTGGTAATACTGCGACGCTGCAAGCATTGCTTACACCGTTCGCTGTGAGCCAGCGTATTGAGCGCATTATTGTGGTGCGCGCCGATGGTAGCGTGGCGGTAGGGCTGATGAGCCAGGGTTCGACGGTAGTGCCTTTGACGGTTGAGCCAGCCATCGCCACGAATCCGGCAGTCGTTGCGGTGCTGCGTAAAGACGTTGACGCAAAAGGCGATAAATTCGTATCACTGGTTCATGAGCAAACCGGGGCCGCGCTGTATACCGTTGGGCCGGTGTACGATGGCACAACCCTGGTTGGTGCGCTACTAGTAGGTACGAGCGCGCAGACGCTTATGGAGCGCTGGCGCGGTGCAACCCTGGCCGATGTGACGATCTATGAGAGCGATGGGACACCGTTTGCTACGTCGTTGGGCGCACAGCTACCCACTACGCTTACCGAGGCCGAACGCGATAGCCAGCCACAATACCGTACACTGGCATTGGGCAGCCGCGATTATGGTGAAGTGCTTGCGCCTATCGTGCTGCGCGGCGAAGTGCAGCCGCAATTTATTGGTGTGGCTATTTCTACGGTCGGCCAAAGCGATCAATTCGAACAATCGCAAATGAGCTTATTGCCGATCTTTGGCCTGGGGTTGGTCGCGACATTTTTGCTCGGCATTATCCTCTCGCAGCGGATTACCCGCCCAATTACTGCGCTGGCGCAGGCCGCTGAAGGGGTTGCATCGGGGAACCTCGATCATGTGTTGCCCGTAACAACCCACGATGAGATTGGCGCGCTTACAACATCGTTCAACACGATGATTGATGGCTTACGCGAACGCGAGCGCATGCACGATATTTTTGGGCGCTTTGTTAGCCCAACGGTTGCACAGCTTGTGCTCAGCCACCCACTTGATCTACGCGGTGAAACGAAAGAGCTAACTATTCTCTTCACCGATCTGCGCGATTTCACGGTCATGTCCGAACAAGAAGACCCGGCGGTCGTCATCCAGGGTCTGAACGAGTATTTTCAGATTGTGGTTGAGGCGGCTGACCGGTTTGGCGGCATTGTGAACAAATTTGGCGGCGATTCAACGCTGGTGCTGTTTGGATTGGCCGATGCGCAATCGTCGGCTTCGAGCGCCGAGGCAGCAGTACGCGCGGCGCTCGCCATTCGGGAGGGCCTGCGCGAGCTGAATAATCGCCGTGCTGACGCGCACTTGCCGCTGCTTATCGCGGGTATTGGTATCAACACTGGCCCGGTGATGGCAGGCCTGATTGGCACTCCCCGGCGCATGGAATACACCGCGATCGGCGATGCAGTGAATTTAAGCGCACGGATTCAGACGCTGAACCGCAAGCTTGGTACCGATATTTTGCTGAGCCAGGCGACCTATGCGGCGCTAGGCGAAGCCAGCTGGCTCACCGTTACGAGCCGCGGCATGCGCCAGTTTAAGGGCAAAAGCGTGCGTGTGAAGGTCTATTCGATTGATGCCGAGATTGAGCGCACCATTGCGCCAGAACCACGTAAGCTTCTTTCGCCCGCCCTGATTGAACCCGAAGAGTGGCCGATCGAACGTGTACGCGCCGTTGGGGAGGCGATTGATGCGTTCTGATTCGAGCTGGTTTAGCCCATTGGTGTGGCTGGTGATGCTGGGGCTGGCGTTTGTGTGCGGCCTTTTCGTCATGGGGCAGGCATTCGAGACGCATGTGCTGTTGCTCGATGACCGGGCATTACGCGTGAGCGCCGATTATAGCGCTGACCCGCTGATAGTGCGCGTGGCGGAAATTCCGCCGGTGAGTAGCGCCGTGATCAGCGATACAGTGCGCGATCTTATTGCTGAGCAGGTGCAAGCCTCGCTGATGGCGTCGCTGCTTGCAACTCCAACGAGCGCGGCGTTGGAAACGTCGCCACAAGCTGCGCGCACGCCAACCTCGTTGCTGGTGCGCCGCCCAACCGATACGCCGCTGAGTGGAAATATGCCTGCTGGGGTGGGTAGTCCGATGCCTACTGCTGCCGGTAGTTCAATTGCCATCCCGCCCATACCACCTTCGGCGGGTTCGCCATCGCGTCCCACGCGTACACTCGTCCCCACACGCACGCCTTTGCCCACGAGTACCCAGTTGCCAACCCGTACACGCACGCCGGTGCCTAGCCCAACGCGCCCAATTAGCACGGCCCGACCAACCGCTACGCCGACCGAGGTTCCAACCGTAGTGCCGACACTTGCTCCAACAGAAGTACCAACCGACGTGCCGACGGACACACCGACCGCGATACCGACCGACACGCCGACCGCGGTACCGACGGACACACCGACCGATGTGCCGACGGACACGCCGACCGACGTGCCGACGGACACACCGACCGACGTGCCGACGGACACGCCAACCGAAATACCAACAATTGAGCTTGTGCCGCCATCGAATTTGGCTACGCCTGAACCTTCTAATCAGCCGCCGAATTCGGCGACTTCGGGGTGATGGGCACGCTATTAGGCGTGCGAGCTGGGTAGTTGCGCTTCAAGCGGGCTGTCGCGTAGCTGGCAGAGCAGTGTATACATTTCCTCTATTTCTTCATCTGTAAGCGCTTCCCATGGTTGGTAAAAATAACCGTTGGTTAGTTGCTCGGCGTGGGCGTGCGCGGCACGGCCAGCTGCGGTGATGCGATACGTTTGCGCGCTGCCCAGACTGAGCCACTCGCGCTGTACAAGCTGCTCGAGCGCGGCGTTATAGTCGGTGGGCGAGTAGCCACGGTGGGCGAGCTGGATGCTCACCTGTGCGCTGGTGCTTGCCTCGCCGGTGCAGATCAGGGTAAATGCCTCCCACGCGTACCCCGCAAGCTCAAATGGCTGCCACGCAGCCATATGCGCATCATCGCGAAATGCGTTAATGTCGTCGAAATAGTGCATTAGCTGCACAAGCGGTGGCGCAGCGGGCATAGGGGCGCGGCGGCGTGAGTGGACGAGGCACCAGACGCCGGGTGGCTCGGGACTCTGGAGACTTGCCGCGATCAACCGTTGCATGAGCCTAGCGAGTCGGTCGAGCTGTTTGGCAGGGAGCGGCGTGATTGCTTCAAGTAATTCGGCACGCATTGTACGGCGTTGCTGCAATATCGTGCGCCCGAAGGCAGTCAGGTGGTAAGCTCCGCTGCTATTGCGCTCAAGCCAGCGCTCGCCCGCCATAAGCTCTAACAGTGCCGCAACGATGCGCTCTGAAGCGTAAATGTCGCGCACCCGCAGCAGCTCAACTGTGAGTGGTTCAGGATCGAACTCGGCGGCCTGCGCCAGGAACCAGCCTGGGCTTTCGGCTAGCCCGGCGCGCAGCTGTAGAAGCAGTGGCGGCGCAGGTGGCGGGTTACGCGCTTGTAGCTGGCTGGTGGCTGTGTATACTGCGCCAGCTGCCTCCATAAACAAATCGTACAATGCCGCATTTCGCTCCATATTGCTCTTCCTTTCAGGCGTTGGCTGATGTTGCCTATGAGGAATGACGCAGGCGCGTTGCTGTTGTTACGAATCGTTTGGAGGGTATAGCAATCCTGTTGGGCGCGCACAATAGCGCCCACTTTGCCAGAAATACCTGGCTGTCGGCAGTCAGCCAGTTAGTCGCCGGACGATGGCTCGTCGGTGAGCTGATCTTTGCCCTGGCGGCGCTGGAGCAGGCGCACAAATGGCAGCGAAATAGCGGCGACGACGGCCACGATCAG
The DNA here is from genome assembly GCA_018266315.1 of Chloroflexi bacterium SZAS-1. Lineage (GTDB taxonomy): Bacteria > Chloroflexota > Chloroflexia > Chloroflexales > Roseiflexaceae > Kouleothrix. Next base: position 18,370 of record JAFEAS010000055.1, read on the forward strand.
CAGGCTACGGAGTAGCTCGAAGATGCCGCCCAGCCAGCTGCCACCGCGATCGCCACGGACACCTGGCCCTTCGGGCCGCCGGAATGTGCCAGTAGGGAGATTGCCTGGGCCGCGTTGCTCCTGGAACGAGCCGCGCTGTGGGAAGCCACTCGGGCCGCTGGCCCGCCCGCCCTCAATCGCGTATGCCGCGCCGCATACGATCAGCGTCGCCAGCAGTATGATGAGTGTGCGGCCAATCAGTTTCATTGAATTTCCTTTCGCGGCTGGCGCGTGCCAAAACGCGGCTGCGCGGTGCCGGTATTGCTGGTGAGCACCGGGTGATAATAAGTGGCTGCAATGGCTAATAGTGCCACCAGGGCCAGTATGCCGGGTGCGAGCAAGGGCGCAGCCCCGGTGAGGGTTTTCAGCAGCACAGTGCTGGTAGCAGCGTTGGGCTGCACTTCGCGCACTACCTCAAGGTTGCCTGCAATATGCTCGTAGACGCCGATCAGGCTGCCAATCGTGAGCAGTGCCATGATCGCGCGCAGGGCCTGAAGGATGGCGCGGCTGGGACGTTTCCAGGCAAGCAATACTACAACTAGCCCGGCGGCGCACAGCACAAACGGCACAATCTGCATCGGCTCGTCGAAATGCTTTGCGAGCAGCAGCTCGACGATTGTGCCAGCGCACATAAAGCCGGCCAGCCCGAACAGAAACTGGCGCAGGCGCTGCACAATAGTGGTGTCGTTCATCATCTATCCCTTGTTTGCCGATAGGGCCACGTTGGCGGCTCTATCGGCAAGTCGATTGCAATATACAAACGTTTAGGACTTACGCAGTTGGTGGATTGAGCCTTCGGCAGATATTTTCGTTGTGTGCGGT
>JAFEAS010000056.1:0-2288 GCA_018266315.1 Chloroflexi bacterium SZAS-1
TTTGTTGGGTTCGGCACCACAGCGAACTGCTCAGAAACTAGCCCAACTGCGAACCTGAGCAACACTACCGCAGCCCTGCGCAACGGTAATGGCGCGACCGACACCAACAACAACAATGCTGATTTCACGATTGGCGCGCCTAACCCGCGTAACAGCAGCTTCGGGCAGCCCACCAACCCGAGCGGCGTTGGCTCGGCCAGCCCAAGCACCGTCATTGCGGGCAACAGCACCACATTGACGGTCGTGGTCACGGCTGGTACCAACCCCACCAGCACCGGCCTTGCCGTTACTGCCGACCTGACCGCCATCGGTGGCGCGGCCAACCAGGCGTTCACCGACAATGGTAGCGGCAATTTCTCGTTTGCAGCAACGGTGAGCGTCGGTACAAGCGCCGGAGCCAAGAGCCTGCCATTCACGATTACCGATGGGCAAGGCCGCAGCGCCAGTGGCACAATTAGCCTGACGGTGCAAGCACCGAGCAGTAACCCGACGGGTACAGGCGCGGCTAGCCCAAGCACGGTTATGGCAGGCAATGCCACCCTGTTCACCGTCAGCGTAACCCCCGGCACAAACCCCACCAGCACCGGTCTTGCCGTCACTGCCGACCTGACTGCGATCGGTGGCGCAGCCAATCAGGCGTTTGCCGATGATGGCCAGAACGGCGATGTCACGGCAGGCGACAATATCTTCTCGTACAACGCGACGGTTGCGGCAAACACAACCGCAGGCGCGAAGAGCCTACCGTTTACCGTCAGCGACGCCGAAGCACGTAGCAGCAGCGGCAGCATTGCGCTGACCGTGACACTGCCGCCCTGTGCCGCGCCTGACGTAACCATCGGCAGCATTCAGGGCAGCGGTGCGACCACCAGCGCCACTGGCACCGTAACCGTGCAAGGCGTCGTCGTCGCCGATTACGAAGGCGCATCGCCACAGTTGCGCGGCTTCTACCTGCAAGATACTGGCGATAGCAACTCCACTACTTCCGATGGTATCTTCGTCTTCGAGAGCGACAACGCCAACCGCGTCAGCGTTGGCCAGGTGGTACAGGTCACAGGCACACCCGGCGAAAACCAGGGCCAGACCCAGATTAGTAGCACCAGCGGCGTTGAGCTGTGTGGCACCACCGCAACGGTCACGCCCACCGATATTACCTTGCCAGTGCCAGCGGCGGTTGGCGGCGTCGAGTATCTCGAACGCTTCGAGGGCATGCTGGTACGTTTCGCACAAACCCTGTATGTCACCGAGCACTTCCAGCTGGGCCGCTTCGGCCAGGTTGTCCTCTCAGCGGGCGACCGGCTGCGTCAACCAACCAACGTTGTTGCGCCAGGCGCACCGGCACTCGCGCTGCAAGCCCAGAATGACCTGAACAAGATTATTCTGGATGACGATAGCCAGACCCAGAACCCCGACCCAATTAAGTTTGGGCGTGGCGGCAACCCACTGAGCGCCAGCAATACCCTGCGCGGCGGCGACACTATCGATAACCTGGCGGGCGTAATGACCTACACCTGGGCAGGCAACGCAGTGAGCGGCAACGCCTTCCGCATCCGGCCACTTGGCTCACTGGGCGGCACTGCACCGAACTTCCAGCCAACCAACCCGCGGCCAAGCACAGCACCGAATGTTGGCGGTCGCCTGCACGTCGCGGGCATGAATCTGCTCAACTTCTTCAACACCTTCGATGGCTTGCCCGATACTGTCGATAACTGCACCAATGGTGTGGGCGGCGCAGCCACCGACTGCCGCGGTGCCGACACGCAAGCCGAGTTCGACCGCCAGTGGCCCAAGACCGTGGCAGCTATTTTGGCGCTCAACCCGGATGTTCTGGGCATAAACGAGATCGAGAACGACGGCTACGGCTCGTCAAGCGCGATCCAGTTCCTGGTCAACAAGCTCAACGATGCGACCGCACCTGGCACTTACGCCTTCATCGACGTTGACGCAAACACCGGTCAGGTAAACGCGCTCGGCACCGACGCAATCAAGGTTGGTATGCTCTACCAGCCGGCCAAAGTCACGCCGGTGGGCGCCACCGCCGCACTCAACAGCACTGCCTTCGTCAACGGTGGCGATAGTGCCGCCCGCAGCCGCCCTTCGCTGGCGCAAGCTTTCGAAGAAAACGCCACTGGCGCGCGCTTCATTGTCGATCTGAACCACCTTAAGTCGAAGGGTAGCGCCTGTGATACCCCCGACGCAGGTGACGGCCAGGGCAACTGCAACGCGGTGCGGGTGAACGCCGCCACCGCGCTGGTGAGCTGGCTGGCGACCGACCCAACCGGCACCGGCGA
>JAFEAS010000056.1:2409-11555 GCA_018266315.1 Chloroflexi bacterium SZAS-1
CTGGTAAGCCAGGTAAGCGGCGTGGGCGATTATCACATTAACTCGGATGAGCCCAGCGTGCTCGATTACAACACCGATTTCAAGACGGCCAACCTCCAGAGCACGCTCTACGCGCCTGATCAGTTCCGCATGTCGGATCACGACTCGGTGCTGATAGGCCTGAACCTGAATGCCGCGCCGGTAGCACAAAACCAGTCGGTTACCACGGCTGAAGACACTGCTGCCAGCATTACACTTGGCGCGACCGATGGCAACGGCGATAGCCTGACCTACAGCTACACCCAACCTGCGCACGGCACCGTCACCGGCACTGGCCCGAACGTCACCTACACCCCGGCAGCCAACTACAACGGGCCAGACAGCTTCACCTTCAAGGCGAATGACGGCACGGTTGATTCGAACGTCGCCACCGTCAGCATCACCGTCACGCCAGTCAACGACAACCCAACTGCGGTGAACGATAGCTACAATGCCGCGGAAGACACGACGCTGACGGTCGCAGCGCCAGGTGTGCTGCTGAATGACAGCGATGTGGACGGCGATACGCTGACGGTAGGGAGCGCCACGGTGGCGAGCTTTGGCACCGCGATCGTTTCCGCCAACGGCGCGTTGAGCTATACGCCGAACGCTAATTTCTGCGGGACAGATAGCCTTAGCTACACCATCTCGGATGGGCAGGGTGGCACCGCCACGGATACCATCACGCTCGCCGTCACCTGTGTCAACGATGCGCCGGTGGCGAGCAGCCAGTCGGTGACCACGGCTGAGGATACTGCCGGCAGCATCACGCTCAGCGCGAACGACGTAGATGGCGATAGCCTGACCTACAGCTACACCCAGCCTGCGCACGGCACCGTCACCGGCACTGGCCCGAACGTAACCTACACTCCGGCAGCCAACTACAACGGGCCAGACAGCTTCACCTTTAAGGCGAATGACGGCACGGTTGATTCGAACGTCGCCACCATCAGCATCACCGTCACGCCCGTGAACGATGCGCCAACCATCGCGGTTGCGGCAGGTCAGTGCATCAACGACTTCCGTGGCCTGGACAATCTGACGATTAGCGATGCGGATACTGCAGTTGGCAGCTTAACATTAAGCGCCACATCATCGAACACCACACTCGTACCGAATGGCAACATTACCTTCGGCGGCAGTGGCGCCAACCGCACAATCACGATTGCAACTGCAAATGGTAAGAGCGGAACGTCTCTGATCACAATCACCGTTAGCGATGGCATAAACACAGCTAACGTCACCATCACCGTAAAGGCTGGAGCTAATGGCAACGACCTCATCCTTGGCACCGGCGGCGCGAACATGATCTTCGGCGGAAATGGCAACGATGCGCTAACCGGAGCAAGTGGTAGCGACCTGCTGTGTGGCGGCAGCGGTGATGACGTGCTTATCGGCGGCGGTGATGCTGATACACTCGACGGCGGAAGCGGCAACGACGTATTGACAGGTGCCGACGGAGCCGATACTTCGAATGGTGGTGCTGGCAACGACACTATCTTTGGAGGAAACGGTAACGATAGCATGTTTGGTGGTGCTGGCAACGATCTACTAACCGGCGGGAGCGGGGCCGATCTATTCGATGGCGGCGCTAATACCGACATCGCAGTTGATTACACACCCAGCCAGGGCGACACGCGCGTGAATATCCCCTAACCGGCGTATAAAACTACGGCAAACACACAGCGGGCGCTTGCAAGCGCCCGCTGTGTGTTTACCAAAATATGAAGAATATTGCCTGCGACAGCATGGCACTGAATTGTTTTAGGACTTTCGCTTCCTTGTTTATGTGCCTGCGGCAGCACGGTACTTTTTCTCTTTCTTGGTAATGTTTTGCGCGGAGCGCAAAACATTACCAAGAAAGAGAAGAATTTGCTAGAGTAAGCGAAAGTCCTATGTTTTTTGTGTCCTGTGGTTGGCCCTTCGCACCAAACATGGAACACCACGATAAAAAAGTACCGCACTGCCGCAGGCTACAAATGCCCACCGCGTAAATCGTATCAGAAAAAGCAAGTGGTTAGCTGACTTCAGTATGCCGCCAAACAAAACCGGCGGGAACATGTATTGCTCCCACCGGGTATATAGTCAGGGCAGCGCCGCCCAGGATGCTCAGGAATACCGGCGACCGAACAGTGCATTATCGGTCGCCGGTGCGCGACATTAGTTGTTGCTAGCGTTTTCGAGGGTTTTGCTGCTGGTGACATTCACCGATATCTTGCGCGGCTTAATCTCCTCGGCTTTGGGAATTTCGAGCTTCAGCACACCATGCTCAAGGTTAGCCTTAATCGCATCGGCCTGAACGCTCTTCGGCAAGCCAATTGTGCGCTGGAACGAGCCAAAGCGGCGCTCGATGCGGTGGAAATTGCGCTCCTTCGCCGTGTTTTCCTGGCGGGTTTCGCCCTTGATGGTGAGCACGCTATTCTCAACCGTAATCTCCAGATCCTCGGGCTTCAAGCCTGGTACTGCTGCCTCAACCAGGAACGCATCCTGGGTTTCGCTGACATCGAGGGCGGGCACAAAGCCCTGGCCGCGCGCAGCATCGGGCCGCACATAGCTCTCTTCCATCAGCTGGCTCATCGCCTCGCGCAGCGACAGCATATCATTCCAGGGATCCCAGCGAGTAATCGTTGCCATCGGTCGTACCTCCATTAGCAATATGTTTACAGCGTGGGTGGCGCTTGTCGCATCACCACCGTCACATCGTTTCGATGTTGTAGAGTATAGCCGCCGTATGTTAGAATGATATCTACGGAGCATTAGACCAATGTTAGAGACAACCGACCAGCGCTTACGCCAGCGCGAGCTGCTGCTACGCGTCAGCCGCGCAATCACTGCTCAGCTTGATCTCACCAGCGTGCTCGACCTGGTGATTGATGTCGCTGTTGATCTGCTGGCGGGCACTGCCGGGCTGATCGCCCTACCCGATGGTACCGGCACGCTTCAGGTACACTCGGCACAGGGCCTGCCGCGCGAGAGCTGGCCCGCATTTCGGGCGCTGCTCAGCACTCCGCTCGACAACCCGCGCAGCATAGGTCAGCGCCTGCAAGATGTTGCCGCTACCATTCGCCTCCCCCTGCGCCAGGTCATCGCGCTGCCACTGGTGTTCCGCCAGACACGGGTAGGCGTGCTATATGTATTTCGTGCCGCGCTGAATGTTGCCTTCACTAACGAAGAACAAGAGCTGCTGAAGGCCTTCGCCGATCAGGCGGCGATTGCGGTGAGTAACGCGCGCCTGTACCAGAGCGTGCTGCACGATAAGCTACAGCTTGACGCGCTAATTGAGCAGAGCGCCGATGGCGTGATGATTCTCGATAGCCGCTGGCGCATCACCACCTTCAACCGTGCCATGGAGCTGCTGACCGGCTGGCCGCGCGATGAGGCAATTGGCCGACCGTGCGCCGAAGTATTAGCTATCACCTCATCCCAGGGCACCAACATCTGCCTGGTCGATTGCCCTTTGCAGCGCCGCCCGCCCCAGATGAACCCGATCGTCGAGGGTTGGATCGAAAGCCGCGATGGGCGGCGGCTGTATGTGCAAAGCCGCTATGCCGCGCAACGCGGCCCGGCTGGCGAGTTTCTGGGTGCGATTGCGAATGTGCGCGATATTACCGAGCAGCAGATCGAAGCCGAAATGCAAAATACCTTCATCTCGGTCATTTCGCACGAGCTGAAAACGCCGGTGAGCATTATTAAAGGCTATGCCGAAACCCTGGCGCGCGAAGATGCTACCTGGGATGCTGCGACCTTGCGCGATGGCCTCAACGTCATCGCGGAAGAAGCCGACCGGCTCGCCGCACAAATTCAAGGGCTGCTCGATGCCTCGCGGCTTCAAGCCGGTGGGCAGCGACTTGAGCTTACCGACTGGGCGCTGCCACCGCTCGCGGCGCAGGTGGTCGAGCGGAGTGCGGCTGGCGCGGGCGAACGCTTTAGCTTCGAACTGCGCTTCGCCGACGATTTCCCTGCCGTGCACGCCGATTACGAGCGCACTCGGCAAGTACTCGAAAACCTTGTAACCAACGCGGTAAAATATAGCCCCGAAGGCGGGCGCATCCGTGTGGCTGGCCGCGCTACCGCTGAGCAAGCGATTATCTCAGTCACCGACCAAGGCATTGGCATTCCGCCTGAAGAGCAGAGCAAGCTCTTTCGCCGCTTTTACCGGGTAGATAATCGGCTACGGCGCGAGACGCAGGGCGCGGGCCTGGGCCTGTTCCTGGCACGCGCAATCGTCGAGGCCCAGGGCGGGCGCATCTGGGTCGAAAGCCAGGCGGGGCGCGGCTCGCGTTTCTCGTTCACCGTGCCACTCGCAACACCGCAGCTGCCTGACATGGGCGATGCGGGACAAACAGCAATTGATACACAACAGCCGATAACCGAAGCAGTAGCACCTTTGGGCAGCGATCGCCAGATTACAGTGGATGAAATGAGCACCAACGATGTCAGAACTCAAAGATAAACTTATCCTGGTCGTCGATGATGAAAACCGCATGATTACCTTCATGCGTATGAACCTTGAGCTGGAAGGCGTGCGCGTCATCAGCGCGTCGAATGGGCGCGAGGCACTTGACCAGGCGCGCGAGGAAATGCCCGATGTCGTGCTGCTGGATATTATGATGCCGGGCATGGATGGCTTCGAAACATTGCGGCGGCTGCGCACTTTCTCGCAAGTACCGGTCATTATTCTAACCGCGAAGGACGATGAGGAAGACCGAATTAAAGGGCTGGAGCTGGGTGCCGATGATTATATGGGCAAACCGTTCAGCCATCGCGAGCTGGTGAGCCGCATCCGCGCGGTATTGCGCCGCCACTATGCGCCGCCGCCAACGCCGCAAACAACGGTGAAAGTTGACGACCGGCTGACGATCGATTTTGCCCGGCGCGAGGTGCTGGTGAATGGCGAGCGTGTGAACCTGCGCCCGACGGAGTATCGCCTGCTGTACCACCTGGTGCAAAATGCGGGCTATGTGATGACTCACGAGATGCTGCTGACGCGGGTGTGGGGGCCAGAATACCGCGACGAGACGCACTACCTGCGCCTGTATGTCACCTACCTACGCCAGAAGATCGAAGAAGACCCGGCGAACCCCCAATATATTCTCACCGAGCGCGGCGTGGGCTACCGCTTTGTCGATTTCCATAAGAACCAGCCAGCCGAAGTCTAGCACGGGCCGCGTCTTAAGGGGCGAGCGCGGCCCAGCGCTGCCCGGCATCGCTGGTTTGCATCAACGTATCGATGCAGGGGCCGTTATTCTCACAACGCTGCACCAGGCTCAAGCCGTGGAGCGCATCGCGGAATTGCAGCTCCACAAACGCTGCGGTGGCGGGCGCTACCGCAACCGTCTGCCAGCTCGCTCCGGCGTCGCGCGTCTGGTACAGCCGATCGCTGGTCGCGAAAAACCAGGTATCTTGGCTAACCGCTTGCAGATGAAGCATATCCGCGCCATAGAATAAGCTGTGTGGCGCAGGCACCAGCGTGGCAATGCGCTGCCAGTTGCGCTGATCGCGAGCGATGCTGTAAAACTCAATCGTGTCAACATACGTATTCTGCGCATCGGGCAGCGCCAGCGCGAACAGTGAGCTAGCAGTGCCAAGCGGCACCGGCGGGCCGAGCGCCTGGTAGGAATGGGGCGGCTTCACTGCGAATTGCTGCCACGAGTGCCCGCCATCATATGTTTCCCACAATTCGTCGGGTGGGCCAACGCAGCACGCGCCAGTAACCCAGCCCTGGCTGCCAGAAGCAAAGCTCATCGCCCCAGTGGTGGGTATGGTAGTAGGCAAAGGCTGCCAGCTTGCCCCACCATCCGCAGTAACGAACAAATCGGCATGGAGTGAATTCATCGTTTCAGTACGGTTAATTTGTACCCATCCCTGCGCTGGTGAGCTAAAATACATGCGCTCAATGCCGATTGAAAGATCAAGGCAGTTATAACAATCGGCATAATTGACCAGCGGAATCAGCTGCCAGTGTCCGCCGCCGTCGCTGGTGCGCGCGATAGTGAAATACGCATAGTACTTCACACGATCATTCGGGCCGTTCAGCAGCAGCCAGCCACGGGTGGCATCCCAAAAGAAGCCGCCAGCGATCGACTGCCCGGCTGCAAGCGGCACCGCAACCGTGCGCCAGTGCCGCCCAGCGTCATCCGTCCAGCGTAGCGATTGCTCAATCAGTGCCCAGCCGTGCGCCTGGTCGAGCAGCTGGGCCTGGCGAATGAGCTGCGACTGCGGCGGAACAACCATCGGCACGAGCGCTGTGGTTTCGGTAGGCAGGTGCGCGTTCGGCGGCGTCAGTATCACCTGTCGAGGTGTAGGAACTTCGGCGGGCGCGGTGGGCTGGCAGCCAACCAGCAACAAACCTGCAAGCAGCCAAACGCACAGCGCACGCTTTAGCACACAATACCTCATTACTAGCGCGGGAATAGTGCAATTGTAGCGCCTAACCAATGCTTTTGTAGCTGAAGCCACACTGATAGCCTGCTGAAACGCTGCGAGCGAATACAATCCGCAGCTCTGTAAGAATGCAAACCTATGTTTTCAACCATCCTCCTGTTTCTCGCTAACCTTGTGCGCCGTGTTCGCAACGGCTGGCGCACACTGCTGCGCCGTCGCGTCGCCTGGGTACGCATCGAGCTGGATGGCGCGCTGCCCGAATTTGCTGCCACGCCGCGCTGGTGGCAGCGCCGCTTCCTGGGCATGCGCCAGCCCACCAGCCTGCAACGGCTGCGCCGCCAGCTTCAGCGCATCGCCGCCGACCCCAACACACGCGGCGTGGTGCTGAAGATTAATGGGCTGGCAGGCGGCTGGGCAACCCTGCAAAGCCTGCGCGATGAGCTGGGCCGCTTGCGCGCCAGCGGCAAGCGCGTAGTCGCCTACCTGATCAGCGCCGATATGGCGGGCTACTACGCTGCCTGCGCCGCCGACCAGATCATCGTCGCGCCGCCGGTGATGTTGAACACGCTGGGTGTGCGCAGCGAAGTGCAATTCCTGAAAGATGCGCTGGCGAAATTTGGCATTAGCGCCGAATATACCGCCGTTTCAGCCTATAAGTCGGCGGGCGAGCCATTCGTGCGCAATGATATTTCTGATGAGAATCGCGCTCAGCTTGAGCGCCTGCTTGATGGCCGCTTCAACGCGTTTGTCGCCACAGTCGCGGCGGCACGCAGTCTGCCCGAAGCCGAAGTACGTGCGGCAATTGATGCCGCGCCATTGCCAGCGCACGAAGCGCAGGCGCGCGGCCTGGTTGATGCAGTGCTGTATGAAGATGAGCTAGCGGCATTTCTTGACCCGGAAGCCACAGATGCAAAGCAACAACACACGCTGCTGCAAGATTGGGATGCAGCCACGCGCGCGCTGCGCCTGCCATTAATCCGCCGCCACCGTCAAATGATTGCAGTCGTAAGCATCGAAGGTACGATCGCGGCGGGGCACAGCCGCAACCTGCCATTGCCAATTCCGCTGCTGGGCGGCAGCCAGGCCGGTGCCGAGAGCATTATCCAGGCGCTGCGCCAGGCCGAACAAACCCGGCGCGCTGCGGGCGTGGTGCTGTATGTAAACTCACCTGGCGGCGATGTCCTGGCGTCGGATGTCATCTGGCGCGAGGTACAGCGGCTTGGGCAGAAAAAGCCGGTGGTGGTGGCAATGGGCGATGTCGCGGCCTCGGGTGGGTATTATGTCGCGGCACCCGCCAGCGCGATTGTGGCCCAACCCGGTACGCTCACCGGCAGCATTGGCGTGTTTTCGCTGCGCCCAGTCGTGGCCGGACTGCTTGAGCGCGCCGAAATTAATACCGTAGTGCTCAGCCGGGGCGCGCATAGCGGGCTGCTTTCGATCAGCCAGCCGCCAACCGACGCCGAGCGCGCCGCCCAGCACGCTGTGGTGTTTCATTATTACGCTGAGTTCAAGCAGCGCGTTGTGGCCGGGCGTAACATCAGCAACGAACAGCTCGAACCGATTGCGGGCGGGCGCGTATGGCTGGGCAACGAGGCCGCCGAGCGCGGCCTGGTCGATACTTTGGGCGGGTTACCGGAAGCCGTTCTGCGCGCCCAGCAGCTGGCGCAGCTCGCGCCCGACGCAACTGCGCCACTGCTGCTGATGCGCGGCGGGCGCACCACCCTGCCACCGCAGCCGTTTCCGCCTGGCCCCAACGAGCTTGCTGCTGCGTTGCACGATGTGTTGCAGCCGCGTGTGCTGGCGCTGCTGCCCTTCGCCGAACTAGTATAATTTGCCTACCATCACTGCCATGTATGATTGAGGAAAGGGCGCCACGCTATGGCCCACGTGCATAATCATGGCCCAGCGAGCTACGGGCGCGCGTTTGCGCTTGGCGTGCTGTTGAACACCGGGTTCGTTATCCTCGAAGCAACCTATGGTTACTGGGCGAACTCGCTCTCGCTCGTAGCCGACGCCGGGCACAACCTGAGCGATGTATTAAGCTTGCTGCTGGCCTGGGGCGCGGCCTGGCTGGCCCAGCGCCAGCCCACGCAATACCGCACCTACGGCTTTCGCCGTTCGTCGATCCTGGCGGCATTAGTGAATGCCGTGGTGTTGCTGCTTGCGATTGGCGCGATTGCATGGGAAGCAATGCAGCGCTTTCGCGCGCCCGAGCCAGTAGCGGCTGGCACGGTGATGTGGGTGGCAGCGGTAGGTATTCTGATCAACACGGCAACCGCCCTGCTGTTCCGCGCGGGCCGGAAAGACGACCTGAATATTCGTGGCGCGTTCTTGCACATGGCCGCCGATGCCGCCGTGTCGCTGGGCGTGGTAATCAGCGCAGGCTTAATTCTCGCCACTGGCTGGGAATGGCTCGACCCGGTAGTCAGCTTGATTATCGTAGCGGTTATTCTGATCGGCACCTGGGGCTTACTGCGCGAATCGGTCAACCTTGCGCTCGACGCGGTGCCGGAAGGCATCGATATGCCCAGCGTGCAGAGCTACCTCACGCAGCTGCCCGGTGTCACAAGTATTCACGATCTGCATGTCTGGGCGATGAGCACAACTGAAACCGCGCTCACGGTGCATCTTACCATTCCTGCGGCAACCTTTACCGACGATTTCTTAAATGGCACCGCCGAAGATCTGCACGAACGCTTTGGCATTGAGCACACGACTATTCAGGTTGAAACCGGCAACGCCAG
>JAFEAS010000056.1:11608-13209 GCA_018266315.1 Chloroflexi bacterium SZAS-1
TCAAGGGAGCGTTGATCTGTGCTTCAGCAATTGCGCCAGTGGGCGCGTACCCTCAAACGCGATATTACTGCGCTGTACCTTGCCGCCCGCGACCCGCGCGTACCCTGGTATGCGAAAGCGGTGGCAGCGTGCGTAGCCGGGTACGCGCTCAGCCCAATCGACCTTATCCCCGATTTCGTGCCCATATTGGGCTACCTCGATGATCTTATTCTGGTGCCGCTCGGCATTATGCTCGCTATTCGGCTTATTCCTGCTCCGGTACTCAGCGATCTACGGCGCACCGCAGCCGACCAACTCGCGCGCCGCCCAACCAGCTGGATTGGCGCTATAGCCATTATTGGCATCTGGCTCGTGTGTGCTGCGCTTGCTGCGTGGTGGACGTATAGCGCCTTTTGGCCGCGCTAACACCATCTATCGAGCGCGGCGCACCAGGCAGCGGCGCTCCACAAACACGCTCTGAACATTCCACGCTCACACTGTTAGTGCTTCCCTTGCGCCCGCTGCCTAAAATAGGTATCATACAGCGCAACACACAACAAGGGAAAAGGGATAACAATGGCAACACAGATACTGGGTACTAGCACAAAAAACACAGCCGTAATTGAGATCGATGAGCACACATTTCAGGCACAGGTGCTCGAGCGCTCGCGCACAGTGCCAGTCGTGGTCGATTTCTGGGCACCCTGGTGCGGCCCTTGCCGCGTGCTTGGCCCAATTTTAGAGAAGCTGGCAAAAGAAGCAAACGGCGCGTTTGTGCTGGCAAAAATCAATGTCGATAATAACCAGCGGCTGGCGCAAATGTTCCGCGTGCAGGGCATCCCGGCGGTGAAGGCGTTCCGCGATGGCAAGATCGCCGAGCAGTTCGAGGGCGCGCTGCCTGAATCGCAGGTACGTGCCTGGCTTAAACGGCTATTACCCGCCGAGCCGAATGACCCACTGGCCGCAGCCCGCGAGCTTGAAGCGCGTGACCCGGACGAGGCGGCGGCGCGCTACCGCCTGGCGCTTGGGCAAAATGCCGACGACCACGATGCGCTACTGGGGTTGGGGCGGCTACTGGTGCCGCAGGGCGAAGCCGAGGGGATTGAAGCGCTCAAACAGGTGCCAACCGGAACGCCACAATACACTGCGGCCCAGGCATGGCTAGCCCTGGCGAGCTTCTTCGATGAGGCGCGCACCAGCAAACCCGAGGCGCTGAAGACGCAGGTTGCTACCCAGCCAGGCGACGTTGACGCACGCTATAAACTGGCCGCCCTGCAAGCGCGCAACCACCAGTACGACGATGCAATCGAGCAGTTGCTAGCAATTGTTGGGCGCAATCGCAGCTTCCGCGATGATGGCGCGCGCAAGATGCTACTTGCGCTATTCGCTGCACTTGGCGATCAGCATCCGCTTGTGGCACCAGGGCGGCGCAAGCTCGCAAACCTGCTGTTCTAGCGCTCTTCACATAGCAGAACTGACGCAGTTAGCGCTTTTACCCTCGGCAGAGCGGTGCTTTTGTATCGCTGGTGTTCCACGGTTGGCGCTCCGCGCAAAAAAATCACCAAGAAAGAGAAGAATTTGCTTGAGTAAACGAAAGTCCTAATGATGATGATTGTGCGCAG
>JAFEAS010000056.1:13279-17338 GCA_018266315.1 Chloroflexi bacterium SZAS-1
GTATGGCAGGTAATGCAGCGGCTGGGCGATACTGTAATTCCATGGTCGGGTAGCTTTTCAATATCGCGGGCGAATACAGCGGCAATACCAAAACCCCACGCAGCGAGAATAATCAGCGCGAGCAAAATGTTCATGGTGCGCATAAATGGCCCGCGCATGGTAGCCCGGTAGCGCCGCCGGGCCGCCTCTTTATCGAATGCAGGTGGCGCTGACTGTTCAGGCTGTTCAGGCTGTTCGGCCTGCTCGTCGTGTGTCATAGCTTTAACGTCTCGCGGTAGCGGTAACTGTAGGCGCTGCGGTGCCGGTCGGAAATACAGTACGTGTCGGCGTGCTGGTAGGCGCTGGCGTATTCGTTGGAATAGGGGTATTTGTCGGTGCAGGCGTATTCGTCGGGGTGGGTGTGCTGGTAGGTGGTAGCGCAAGAAGGCCAATACGCTGGCCCATGCCAATTACACCATTGCGGTCGTAGGCCCAGATCGCGCCACAGCCAATCACAACTGCTAGCAGCGCGGCTACAACACCCATCAGCAGAATTGGCAGCTGGCGCGGGGCAGGTGCGCCGCCCAGGGCGTTGAGCGGCTGTGCAGGTTCGATATAATGTAAGCGGCGATATTCATCGAGCGCGGTGGGTACATTTACCCCAACAAACGTGGCGTAGCTGCGCAGTAGCTCTTCAGCCATCGGGCCACGCGGCAACAGCGAGAATTTCTCCTCTTCCATTGCCTGAATATAGTGCATCGGTACCGACGGATGCGTTTCAAGCTCGGATTGCACCAGGGTGAGCCGTTTGCGCATACGCGCGGCGTGCAGACGCTGGCCCAGCGGTAGCTGCTCAATATCGCCCAGATCACTCGCCTCGGCAGGGGAATTATCGCGCAGCATGCGCCCTTCTTCGCCATAGGACATAAATACCGGCTCGGCTTCATCGCCAGGGGCAATCGCCAGCGGGCGGCGTGCAGGTGTGGCGCTCGCGGGCGGCGTGAGCGGTATAGTTGGACCGGTGGTTGGGTCGGGCAATACGAGCGTTGTAGCTTGCTGGCTGCGCGTATGTTCCCGCAGGCGTGAGCGAATACGCGCCAGCAGCTCGCTGGTGCCAAATGGTTTGGGCAGGTAGTCAGCTGCACCCGCATCGAGCCCGCGGACGATATCTTCTTCCAGGCCCTGCCCGCTGATTACAATCACCGGAACTTTGGGCACCCCGGCACTAAGGAGCACCCAGCCATCACCGCTTCCCATATCCGGGTCGAGCAGCATCAGATCGGGCGGTTGCTCGTTCAGCAGTATTTCGGCATATTGCACCTGGTTAGCGCGAACCACTGTATAGCCCGCCTCGCCCAATAATGTTGCGAGGCGCTCCATCAGCGTTACGTCGTCGTCGGCCAGTAGAATCGTTGGCATATAGCTATAACCCGTTATTTCAACGTCTGCGCCAGAAAGCTTTGACACAAGACAGGCGGCGCGCTATTATAGCACGGCCTGTTGGCCGCTACAAAGGAGGCACTATGCCAGTACGCGTTGTGTGTTACGGGCTTGGCCCAATTGGTGTGGGTATCGCGCGGATGGCAGCGTCTCGCAGCAATGTGGCAATCGTTGGGGCAATTGATATTGACCCCCAGAAAGCCGGGCAGTCGCTTGCGGTGCTGCTAGGTTCGTCGGCACCAGCGTTGAGCGCTGACATTCTGGTGAGTAACGATGCCGCCGAAACTCTGGCATCTGCTAAGCCAGATGTGGTCTTGCATGCCACCTCTTCGTCGCTGGCGGCAGTGCGCGATCAGCTCGTGCAGATTGCTGGTGCGGGCGCGCATGTCATTTCGACCTGTGAAGAATTATCGTTCCCTTGGACTGCCCAACCGCAGCTGGCCGCCGATTTAGATGCAGCCGCGCGCCAGCATGGCGTGGCGCTTATGGGCACCGGCATTAACCCCGGCTACGCAATGGATGCGCTGCCGCTGATGCTCACAGCACCGTGTGCTGCCGTGCGGTCGGTGCGGGTGTTGCGGGTGGTCGATGCCGCGCAACGGCGCGGCCCGCTCCAACGTAAGGTCGGTGCCGGGCTCACCCCCGAGCAGTTTGAAGCGAAGGTACATGCTGGCTCCGTGCGCCATGTCGGCTTGCCCGAATCGCTGCATATGCTGGCGACGGGCCTGGGCTGGCAGCTCGACCGCAGCGATAACATGATCGCTGCCGTGTTAGCCGAGCAGCCTTACACAACCGAATTCGTACAGGTCGCTGCCGGGCAGGTAGCTGGGGTGCGCCAAGTTGCGCGCGGCTTCATTGGTGAGCGCGAGGTGCTGAGCCTTGAGCTACGCATGTATGTTGGCGCGCCCGATCCACAGGATACGGTAGACATTGAAGGCGACCCGCCCGTACACATGCGTATCACAGGCGGCTTGCACGGCGATGTTGCTACCGCCGCAATTGCGGTGAACGCTATTCCAAGTGTCATGCGGGCCGCGCCAGGGCTGGCAAGTATGCGCGATGTGCCGCTGGTGCATTTCTTCCGGTAGTTGGCGGCTCTAGTACAGATACAATTTTCACCTGTTGTCTTTGTGCCTGCGACAGCATGGTACGTTGCCCCTTCTTCATTGGTGCGCTTTCAGGCTGTACTACATATAAGCCACACAACATCATCGGCACCTCAAGTTACCCAACCCACTATGCCTGGGGTTGGGTAACTTATAGCTCAATCAGTCTGTTTGCATTTGCTCTTTTGGATGTCGCTGCTTCCTCTTAGCACCCGTTGGATGGGCGAGCATTTCGCTTCAATCTCCCAATTCCTAGTTTCCCAGCGCCCACAATTCCAATTGTGTGGATATTCGTTGCATTCATGGGTTAACTTCCAAGAATATCGTGCACCATAGGAATCACCTTCGTACCATACAACTCAACAGCACGCAGACGAGAACTGATGGATTGTGTACCTGAAGTGTAAATGAGGTCGAATCGACTGACGCCAAGTGCTTTGATAGTGCGGGCAATCTTTCGGGCAACGGTTTCAGGTGAGCCAATGTAGAGTGAACCCGTATCACGTTCCCGCTTGTATTCCTGCAAGGTGGAAGGAGGCCAGCCGCGTTCCACGCCAATGCGATCACGCATGACCCGCGCATGGGGCCAATATAATTCCCACGCCTCTTCATCTGTGTCGGCAATAAAGCCGGGCGAGTGCATCCCAACTGCTTGTGGGGCTGTGCCGAATTCCGCCGCGGCACGTTTATAGAGTTCAAAATACGGGGCAAAGCGTTGCGGATTTCCGCCAATAATCGCAAGCATAAGTGGAAATCCATAGCGTGCAGCACGGATAACTGACTCGGGAGTACCGCCAACACCCACCCAAGTAGACAAATGCCCTGACTCGGTCTTCGGGAAGACGTCCACATTTTCTAGGGATGCACGCTTAGTGCCCTTCCAAGTGACGGCTTTTTCTTTGAGTAGCGTGGCAAACAGTTCAATCTTTTCTTCGAATAACACGTTATAATCACGTAGATCATACCCAAAGAGGGGGAACGACTCGGTGAAGGAGCTGCGCCCAAGGATGACCTCAGCCCGCCCGTTCGAGAGCGCGTCCACAGTCGCAAAGCGTTGGAATACACGCACAGGGTCATCGGAACTCAACACGGTCACGCCAGAAGCGAGCCGAATCCTACTAGTTTTCGTGGCAATACCCGCCAGCACGGTCTCTGGAGTTGAGATCGAATACTCCATGCGGTGATGCTCCCCCAGCGCAATCACATCAACGCCGATGGAATCTGCCAGCACAGCCTCATCAACGACCTGCCGAATCGCTCTGGCGTAGGATACAGGTTTGCCAGAGTCGTCCGCAGGCACATCACCGAATGTGTCCAACCCAAATTCAATATTTTGCATAACGCGATTCTTCCTACCTAGGCGGATTCGTTCGCTGTTTCCCTGATTTCGCGCCTGTATGAGCGAACAATGGAAGCGTAGCTTGCTTGTAAATGCCGCCACGCTTCCATTGTTCGCCCGAAACTCCTCAATGATTTTACGATTCCAGTCTAATATCTCACTAATTCGATCTAATACCAATTTCGGATGAGTAGA
>JAFEAS010000057.1 GCA_018266315.1 Chloroflexi bacterium SZAS-1
GCGCATTGCGGAAGAAACGCTCGATTACCTGGTGCGCGAGATGCGCCACCCCGACGGCGGCTTCTATTCTACCCAAGATGCCGACAGCGAAGGTGAAGAGGGCAAGTTCTTTGTGTGGACACCCGCCGAGCTGCGCGAGGTACTGCACGGCGACGCGCTGGTGTTCGCCCAGGTGTACGACGTGACCGAGCGCGGCAACTTTGAGGGCAAAAACATTTTGCGCCTGCTGCGCCCGCCCGCCGAGGTTGCGCGCGTAACCGGCATGTCTGTTGAGCGGATTGAATCGGCGCTGGCGCAGGGCAAGCGCCTACTGTTTGCGGCGCGTGAGCGGCGTATCAAACCCGGCCGCGACGAGAAGGTACTAACTGCCTGGAATGGGATGGCGCTGCGGGCATTTGCGCAGGCCGCCCGCGCCTTTGGCCGCAACGACTACCGCATGGTTGCCGAGCAGAATGCAGACTTCCTGCTGCGTGAGCTGCGCGATGCCGATGGCAACTTGCTACGGGCGTGGAAAGATGGCCGCGCCGGAAGTGTGCCCGCATTCCTCGACGATCACGCGCTGCTAGCGGATGGCCTGCTGGCGTTATACGAAGCGACCTTCGCGCCGCGCTGGCTGATTGAAGCGCGTGCCCTGGCCGACGTGATGTTAGCGCGCTTCTGGGATGATACGATTAGCGGCTTCTACGATACCGCTGCCGACCACGAGGCGTTGGTGGTGCGCCCGCGCGATACTGGCGATAATGCTACCCCGTCAGGGAATTCAGCTGCTGCCGATGTGCTGTTGCAGCTGGCAGCAATCTTCGATCTACCTGAGTATCGTGCGCGTGCCGAGGCGATTCTGGGCAGCCTCGCGCCGTTTCTGGCGCGCTACCCCACTGGCTTTGGGCGCTATCTGGCAGCAGCTGAGTTCGCGCTGGGCACACCCCACGAAATTGCGCTGGTTGGCGACCCCGCCGCGCCCGATATGCAGGCGCTGTGTGCTGTCATTTTTCAGCCCTTCCGCCCAAACAAAGTGGTGGTGCAGCGCGGCAGTGCGGCGGCGGCATTCACCTCGCCGCTGCTGGAAGGCCGCACGCAGCTCGATGGTCGGGCGACCGCCTATGTGTGCCAGCACTATGCCTGCCGCCTACCGGTGACCGACCCGGCGGCACTAGCGGCGCAGCTAGCGTAGATTACGCCAACTTCCGGGCAGGCGCTGCCCGATATGCGCGGATGTTCCATTCAGCCACGGCCAGGTTGATCACCCAGCCTGCGCCCATCAGGAGCGCCCGGCTGTGCTCATTCGGCGCGCCAGCCAGCAATTCCCCAATGAACAAGGTCAGCACTTGCGTGCCAGCACCGAGACCAAGCGCATAGGCCCGCATCATCCAGGTGCGATGCCCACGCACATCGCCGTTGCGGATCGTGATAATACCAAGCACCGTTGCGCCAACCATCGCCGACCCAAACAACAGGCGCAGGGCGTACAGCAAGGTGCTGTTACCATTTGCGCCTGGGTAGAATAGCGTCATCCATAGCCCCGAAAACCCCACGAGTAAGCCACACAAACCCACCACTCGACCAACAACGCGGTGCCAGCCGGGATTACGATGGCGGAAGTCTGGCGCAAACTGAAATGCGCCGAGAATGGCATAAAAGCTAGCGCTCACGATATGGAGCACCACCGGCAGCGGCGCAGCAAAGAAGCGTGCATTTGCGGAGGTTATGCCGGTACCACTGGCTAGCTGGCTTAGGCGGACGACGCCAGCAGCGAGCGGAATTGCGCTTAGTACGAGCAGAGCGATGCTACGCCAGGCGACAAACCGGATCGTGGCTTGCGTACTGCGGCCCTGTGATCGAGCGGTGCCGCTCGCTTTACGATTGGGTACAGTAGCATCACTGTGTGCATCAGTAGCGTGTACAGTCATTTCAGCTCCTTACGTAGTGGGTGTATTCGGTGGGCAAGCAATCCCCCTGAAGCGAGCCAGGTGGATGGGGGACGCCTGCCCATATACGCGTGGCCCTACTCAGCGCTGATCTACGAAAGTGGCGACATAACACTGCCAGAAACAGGCATTGTGGTGTTTGCACGCCGTTCCGACCAGAGCGCATAGCCTAGACAGACAAACGCAATTCCGGTTGGCACCGCTAACACCCGGTTGAGCGGGTGGGGGATCAGGGCGGCGGCGGGCGTTATTGCTGCTGCAACTACCAGCAGCCCCGCCGCCCAGCGTGGCATGACGCGGGCGCGGAGTGTCGCAATGCCAAAGACCAAACCGCCAAAAATATACATGATTCCTACCAGGGTGTAGAGGGCTGGGAGCGCACCAAGAGCGATCTGGCTGGTAGAGCCGTTCAGAATACTGAAGAAGCTCTCGACAAATGTTGGCGCTACCGGCGCAAGCACAGGCAAGATAAATGCTTCGGCGAAAATAAAAGTCAGCTGCAGCGCCCACGAGAGCGTCAACATCAAAAACCCAGCCAGGCCGAGCCACCCGGCGCGTGCCGCTTGCCGAGCATAGAGTCCTGTAATACCAAGCAGAAACAACATACACATAGCTGTCTTCAGCGGCGTAATAACCGCCCAGAGGCTGGTGGTAACAGATGCAAGCGCATCGGCGGGGTGGATTGGCTGAATGCCCACGAATATGGCGCCTGCCAGCATTGCGGCTATACCGGCCCAACGAATAAGATTTGAGTTTGTCGGTTGCATATCATGCTCCTTCATTGCGATCTGGTGCTGAGTATTCACGTTCTATCTCCTTGTGCGAACAACAACGCTCCCTATCAGGGTTGAACATCGGACATCTCCGCCGTTTCGGGAGTAATCTGAACAACGGAGAGCAACGGCAGGCCAAGGTTACGTACTTTTCGGAGCACACTATATAAGGCAGCCTGGTCAGCTATTACTCCAGTGAGGATCGTGATCCCATTGCTGCCGCAGGCGAAGCTCATCCCCTCAAACCACTCGGCCCACCGCGTATCGAGGTGCCCCTTGAGCCGAATTTCATATTGCTGCGCCTCGTGGTAGCCGTCTGTGGGTGCGTGTGCTTTATCCATGCTGCGCCTCGCCCATATGCCGCATAGCTCTGGAGCTTGTTATCGCTGCGGTTGTTCGGTTCATTCCTCAGAGCATACACATTCGTGTGATGAGCTGTCATCATCACATGTGGTGATTGATACTCAATGCTTTGATAATCTGGTTTTTCGGGCGTGTACTCGAAAAGGAAAATCCGGGCGGCAAGCCGCCCCCGCCCCCGCTATACAACCCGATGCAGCAAATTTGGTATGAAAAAACCCTGGCAGCGGTTTGAGTAACCTGCCAGGGCCAGAAATGCGGTATTTGCGGTATTTGTAGGAGTAATTAGAACAGTTCCAATTCATCAGCCCGGCGGATCGCCGCCAGACGATTGGTTACACCAAGCTTGTCGTAAATATTTCTGGTGTGGGTGCGGATCGTGTTTAACGAAACCATCAGCCTGCGGGCAATTTCCGGGCCGCTCAACTCAGTGCGAAGCAAGCGCAGCACGTCCAGCTCACGTTCGCTTAAAGGCTCAACCAAAGGCTGGGCAATCGAGGGTGAAGCATGCTCATACTCGTGCTTGCCAAAGGCGGCTAGCAAGCGGTGAATATATTCTTTCGGATGCCCACCCGCCATCTTTATCAGCAGCTCTGCCATGGCTGGGCCTTCGCGAATAATGCTCTGGGTATACCCCTCGGGTGCCGCTAGCGCCAGGGCACGGGCGAGCGGCCTGAGTGCAGCAGCAAGGTTGCCTTGCGCCTGGTACACAAGCGCTTCCACAAGTAAAATTTCGATCAGGCTGCCTGTTCGCTCACCTGCCTCCGCAGCACGCTCAAGCCGTTCGAGCAGGCTCGCCACCTCGGATAAACTGCGCTCGTCGCGCTGGCGCTGGGCGTGCGCCAGCAGTACCCGGGCCAGCGTAATATGCTCAAACTCACGCAGAAAGCTGGGCGAATCCTGTACAGATAGCCCTTGCTCACGCGCCCAGCTTAAGGCTTCGGCCAGGCGCCCTTGCGCAATCCACACGCGCACCCTCAACGCCGCGATTGGCCGCACATTTGGCGAGAAGTCGCTCATATACAGGTGCTCGGCCTCGTCGAGCTGTGTGAGTGCGCTATCCAGAGCGCCTTCAACCTCATGAATGCGTGCCATCGCAACGTGCCAGCGATAGCGATTTTGTGGAAACCCGGCGTGCTCGCCTAAATTCGTGCTCTGCTGCAAAAGCTGCATGGCAGCTTGCAAATTGCCCTGCTCAAGCATCAGCTCGCTCATGCCCACGTACAGGTCTGCTGTTCCGCGTGGGGCTGAATCGCCATAGGCAGTTGCAAGCTGCAAGCCACGCTCATAAGTTCGCATGGCGTCGCGGAGGTGGCCTTGCGCCATCCGTATGGTCGCCAGGGTGATTGTGCCATTGATTACATCAGCGATATTGCCAGCCTGTTGCAGCATAGCCATGCCCTGCGCAAAGATATCGTGCGCAGCGGCAAGATCGCCACGCGCCCAGGCGGCCAGCCCTAGGAACCCATTCGCTGCTCCACGTAGCAGATACTCATCCGCTGGTGCGAGATCGAATGCCTGTTGCGCATATGTTACGGTTGCTGGCACATCGCCCCGCGCCAGCGCCAGCCCGGCGCGGGCAATCGCGATTGTGCCTGGGAGCTGGTGTGATGCTGCGGTATCACCAGTACTACGCTCTGCCTCGGTGGCTGGGTCGCCTGATTTGGCGCGCTCGGCGGCCTGGGTGTTTAGGCACTGTTCGGCAGCGCGCAGGCGCTCTTCAACCCCTTCAAACACGCCATTTGCCAATAACACATGGGCATATGCAACGCTAAGCGTGGGCCGATGGTCGAGCACCTGGCCGGGGATAGCGCTCAGCCAGCCAAGCAAGGTAGCGTCTTGCCTGCTCTGGCGCAGCGCTTGCCACACCCGTTCGATCAGATTTGCCGCGTGTACAAAATCTTCGGCAGCAAACGCATGGCGAATCGCATCGGCTACCAGGTTATGCTGCTCGTACCACGCACTCGCACGCTGGTGCAGCAGCGCGATATCGTCGGGCTGTTCCGCCCGCAAATGCGCGACAAGTACCTCGGCAAAGAGGTGGTGATAGCGATACCAGTGGCGCGTATCATCGAGTGGAATGACAAAGAAATTGCCGCGATGCAGTGCCTCAAGTCGCATGCTTCCGCCAGCCTGGCCGGTTACTGCATCGCACAGCGGGCCATACAGGCGCTCAAGGATTGAGGTTTGGAGTAAGAAGCTACGCGTCGCGGCGGGCTGTCGTTGCAACACTTCATCCACCAGATAATCCAGAATATAACGGTGATCGCCAGCGAATGCCCGGATGAAGCCGGAGGTATCCTGCTGCCCTTGCATCGATAGCGCAGCTAACTGCAAGCCCGTGATCCAGCCTTCGGTGCGCGCTTCCAATGCGGCAATGTCGGCTGGCGAAAGATCGAGGTGCATTACTTCGGCGAGAAAGGTAGTGGCTTCGGTAGGCGTAAATCGTAAATCAGCGGCGCGTAGTTCGGTTAAGTGCCCGCGGGCGCGTAGCCGCGCCATGGGAAGCTGGGGATCTTCACGAGTAACGATAACCAGGTGCAGGGCCGGTGGCAGATGCTCGACGAGAAAAGCGAGTGCCTGATCAATTGGTGCGGCATCCAGCAAATGGTAGTCGTCCAGCACCAGGATCGCAGGCTGTGGCATTGTGGCGATCTCGTTGAGTAACGTTGGCAGTAGGGTATCGATAGTTGGCGGCTGCGAGGATTGAAGCAACCCCATTACGTCGACACCAATGGTTGGCGCAATTGCCTGCAATGCAGCGATAAGGTATGCCAGGAAGCGGTTGGGGTCGTTATCGGCGCTATCGAGTGAGAGCCAGGCGGCAGGCCGCCCACATCGAGCGAGCCAGGCGCTGGCCAGGGTCGTTTTTCCAAAACCAGCTGGCGCTGAGATGAGGGTTAGCTTATGGTGCAGCCCGTCGTTCAGGCGCGCAAGTAGGCGCGGGCGCACAACGCTGTTCGGGCGCAGCGGCGGAATATAGAGCTTGGTTGTCACGATCGGTGCTGACATAGCACGATTATACTGGCTGTGGTCTATCTTCACCAGTTTGCACCACCTGGGTGGCTAGCCGGTAGGCTGTGTCATTGCCACCTACCTCCATGTTCATTCGTATGCTACCGAAACAGGCTTTGACGGTTCCTCAGCGATACTTTACGATTATGCTGCGGCGCTGTTGGCGCGGAGCGCCAACAGCGCCGCACAAAAAGAAAGCAAATTCTTGCTGCCGCAGGCGAAAACTCCTGCGCTGCGGTTCATCGCATAACGTGTGTTAATTACAGCATAATAGATAAATAATTTGTCATTTATCATCAGTATTTTGCACGTAAATGTAACTTCTGATATTATTCCCCTAGATATTTCCGTAATTTACGCAGTCACCATTATGTTTGCCTGGTCACCTATGGCCTTCAGGCAGTGTGTTCGTGTTCTCGTTCCCTCTTGCCACATTCAGTAGTCGGGGAATCAGCCCGGCCCTCAGGCTTCATCACTTACATGGGCTACCCTCAAACTCACAGCTTTTCGCTTCAGAGCCTATAAGAAAGGAGGAACCAGCCGCAGTTGAGCTAACAGTTGGGGCCTAAACGCTTCTTGGGTACCAAATTATCGCTGTGCACTGTAAGGTTGCTCGGCCTGCGCTCACTGCCCGCAATGAGGCGGCGCGTGATTCTTCCAACGGCAGCACACCACGAAGAAAGGATTTTTCGCATGTCGACACGACTCGCACGGTGGTCTGTTCTTAGCATTCTGATTATGGCAGCGCTCGTAGTTCCAGCGGCGTTGAGTGCTGCGCCCAGCAGCGGAAATTCGTCAGCAGCTGGCAGCATCCTGTTCTTTGCGTCGGATGGCATGCGCCAGGATTTACTGGCTAGCTATGCGGCCCAGGGCCAGCTGCCAACATTCAATGAGCTACTCAAAAAGGGTGCCTTCGCCACCGATAGTGGCCTGCTCACCCAGGCACCGCCGAATACGGGTGCGGGCTGGTATACGCTCTCCACCGGCGCATGGCCCGGGGTTGCCGGCTCGACGAACAACACCTTTCATGTAAATGGGCAGGCGTTCTCGAACCGTACCGCTGCGTTTGACCCAGGTGTGCTGCAAGCGGAAACAATTGCCCAGGCAGCCGAACGTAGCGGCAAAAAAGTGATACAGATGGAATGGGCAGGCGGGCGCGGCGGCTCAATCAATGGCCCAACCATTGATTTTCGCTCGTTCTTCTCGGGGCGTGGTGTTGCAACCAACTATGTTGCGCCAGGCGACGATGCAAACTTCACGGCCGCATTTGGCCTTCAGTTTGATCATCCAGCCGGGTTTGCTGGGCAGGCCCCTTTCGCCGCAGCTGCGCCAACCGCGGCCACCGGCTGGGTCAACGTGCCAAGCTCGTACAGCCCTGCACAGGAAATGCGCCTGCGGGTGCTCGATGGCGGCACCGACAAATATGGCCTGAATGCCTACATTTTCGATACCACAAATGATGGTGCTACCAATTACAATCGCGTGCTGCTTTCATTCTCGAAAGACGGCGCGACGGCGGTTGGAATATTGGCACGCGGCCAGTGGGCCGATGTGAAGGTAAAGATCGTCGGCGGCACGCTCGATGGCAAAACCGCCGGTATGCTGGTGAAAGTCGAAGAGCTAACACCCGATCTTTCCAAGGTGCGACTCTTCCACACCTCGGTATCGCGTACCAACGCCAGCTGGCCCACCTGGCCGGGCGCGAGCGGCTTCACGGGCGACTTTAATGAATATCTCGCTCAGCGCTTCCCCACCGATACCGATGCTGACTTCGCGATTCTTGAGGCGGGTATTGTCAGTGAGGAAACGTATGTTGAGCAAGGGCTGTACTGGGAAGCATCGCATCTGCCGATGTTGACCTATCTGATGCGCACATACAAGCCCGATCTCGCGCTGGTGGGTTACCCCGTGACCGACGAGTTTTCGCATCAGTTCCTGGGACTGATCGTGCCAACGCTGCCGAATGGCGCGCCCAACCCGGCCTACGATGATGTGCAGGTAAATCGCACGCCCGACGGGCGCGTGGCCCAGCGCACTGCCTTCATCCGGCGTGCCTACCGTGGTGCCGATGCGACTCTGGCCCTCGCCCAGCGCCTGATGCGCGATAAAACCACTACGTTTGTCGCTTCCGACCACGGCTTCGCGCCACAGTTTCTGGCAATCGACGCCAGCAAGGTGCTAGTAGATATAGGCCTGCTTTCCAAGCCACAAACCTCGAACTGTCGCCCAGCAACGGGCGAGACTATTGGCAAGGCTAAGGCATGCTGGGCGGGCGGCACCGTGCAGATCTACCTCAACCTTGCCGGGCGTGATCCGGCGGGTGGCGGATTCCAGCAAGTAGCTGCGGCTGACGAGGCAAGCACAGTAGCACAGATCAAGGCGGCCTTCCTGGCGCTCAGCGACCCGAACGACTGGACTGGCGACAGCCAACCCGAGGGCTGGAAGATGATTGACCGCGCCTTTACCAAGGCCGAGGCGCGCTACATCCCGAACGGGCCAAACAGCACCGCCGACATGGCCCACCCCACCCGCACTGGCGATCTTGTGGTGTTCGCCTACCCACCCTACCAGTTCGACGCAGCAACCCCCGGCACGCTCGTGGCACGCTCGGCCTTCTTCGGACAGCATGGCTATGTACCCGATGTGCAAAACCTGAGCGCCAGCGTGAACATGCGCGCCACCTTCCTGGCTGGCGGCGAGGGCATTGCCCGCGGGCCAGTGAGCGGAGTGCGGTCAATCGACATTGCGCCAACGATTGCATACATGATGGGCATTACCGTGCCGCAACAATCGCAGGGGCGTGTGTTGCTCTCAATTATCAAGGGCAGCAACTCAGTCAAACCGCTGACGATTATTGGTCTGAACGACTTCCACGGCCAGCTCGACCCGACCAGCTTGACGCTCGATGGGCGCAACACTTCGGTGGGTGGCGCGTCGTACCTTGGCACGATGTTCGATGAGGATGCGGCCAGCCTGCCCGGGCCTGCGCTGCTACTTGCGGCAGGCGATAACGTCGGCGCAAGCCCAGCCAATTCGGGCTTGCTCGAAGATCGCCCGGCGATCGATGTTGAGAACGCCTGGGGATTGGATGCCACCTCATACGGGAATCACGAGTTCGATTACGGCGTGGCCCGGCTGCTCCAGCACCAGGCGCGCGCGAACTTCCCATTCCTGGGCGTAAATATTATCGAAACAGCCACAGGCCAGGCACCAAGCTGGGTCAAGCCATCAACCGTATTTACGGTGAATGGCGTGCGGGTTGGCGTGATCGGTGCCGAGCTGAAAGAGACGCCTGAGCTGGTTTCGGCTGGGGCCACCGCCGGGCTGACATTCCTGGATGAAGCCACCGCAATCAAGGCCGAATCGGAACGGCTGCGCCGACAGGGTGTGCGCGTGCAGCTATTGCTCATCCACCAAGGTACCGCCAATGGCGCAAACGCAATCGACGGCAACGCGGCGGTTCCGTGGGATGGGCCAATCGTCACGATCGTCAACCAGCTGCAAAACACCACGATCGACGCAGTAATCGCCGGGCACACGCATCGCGTCACCAACACCGTAGTCGGGCACATCCCGGTGGTTGAAGGCATAAACGCCGGGGCAACCTACTCGGTACTCCAGCTGATGGTGCAGGGCGGCGATGTCCAGTGGACAGGCGGAGCAACCCGCGTGGCAAAGAACCTGGGCGTAGCTCCACGCGCCGATGTTAAGGCCATTGTCGACGATGCGAATGCCCAAACCGCCGTGCTGCGCAACCAGGTCATCGGCACGCAGCAATTCGACATCAAGCGCGCACCAACGCGCCTGTTCGAATCGGCGATGGGCAATATGGTAGCCGATGCCATGCGCGCGAAGTACCCGGGCGTCGATGCGGCCTACACCAACTCTGGCGGTCTGCGCGCCGATATCAACTGTTCACCACCCAGCGCTGGTGAGGCTGCCTGCCAGATTACGTGGGGCGAAGTGTTCTCGGTGCTGCCATTCGGCAATCGCACCGTAATCCAGACGCTGACTGGCGCACAGCTTGAGCAAGCGTTCCTGAATGGTGTATCGCCATTCTGCAACCCGGCAATTGCCACCGGGCGCTTCCCGCAGATCTCGGGCTTGAAGCTAACCTTCGCCTGCAACGGCACTACGCCGGTCGTCACTGGTATGTGGAAAACACCACAGGGTATCAGCGGCCCGGCAACGCCAATCGGCCCAACCGACACGGTTCGCTTCGTCACCAACGACTTTATGTACACTGGTGGTGATGGGTATACCGTGTTCGCACAAGGCACGAATGTGCTTCAGCCAGGCGATGACCTGCTCCAGGTGACAATCGACTACATCGCCGCCAACTCACCAGTTGGCCCGGTTGTAGAGGGGCGGATCGTCGGCCCATAATACCTTGGTTCTATGCAGCCGATCTACTAGCTTTTATGTAGATCGGCTGCTTTTTTTATTGCCAGCGCACAAAATAAAACAACAAATTTTTTCATCTTTATAAAATTTAAGTATTTTTTTCGTCAACCTACTCTCCATTACTATCTAAATGATCATACTCCTGTGAAGCATGGTTGTCGTTTGCAACTTCAAGTGAAGATCTCCAATATAAGAGGCTAAGGCAGCACTCAAGAGGCAGATTATCGGCACATTGATGGCATTTAACCGAACCTTAGTGGAAGTTACCCCTGAGCTTGATCTTAGCCTGGTATAGTCGTTTTGACAAAGCGGTACCTCATTTGGTAGGATACTATCATCCCGATTAGCGTATGCCCATACTACGCGAAAACACAGCGGCGTGTGTCGCGGGATCCAAGCGTGTGCCTGTGCATACGCTGTTTGCCGTTTATATACAACCCTAACCTAGTGACCTGTATCATCGTCGCAATTTGCCCGGCGCGACATGAAGCAACCGCGCCAACAAGGAGAGAAAGGCATGACCGTTTTGCATTCGCCGCACGCATCGCTCCAGTGGCGATGGCTGCGGGCACTCGCAGCATTCGCACTCGTTTTTACCCAGCTCCTAGGGGTAGCCCAGCCTGCGCTGGCTGCTGGCGCTGCCAGCCTTACAGCAATTAACACAGCGTACACTGAAAATTTCGATTCGCTTGTCAACACAGGTACCGGCACATTAGCAGCAAATACACCTTTAGGATGGAACTTTGCAGAATCTGGTACTAGTGCGAATACCACCTACACAGCAGGCACCGGTTCGAGCTCTACCGGCGACATATACAGTTTTGGTGCCAGCAGCGCCACGGATCGCGCATTAGGCGGCTTGCAGAGTGGTAGTGTCATACCGACGATCGGCGCTAGCCTTACCAACAATACTGGCTCCGCCATTACCTCTCTCGATGTTGCCTACACAGGCGAGCAGTGGCGCATCGGCAATACAGCTACTGCCCGTGATGACCGCCTTGATTTTCAATACAGCACCGATGCGACGAGCCTGACTACTGGCACATGGGTGGATGTTAACAGCCTGGATTTCACCAACTTGGTGAAAACTGCTACCACCGCTGGTGCATTGGATGGCAACGCCGCCGCAAACCGAATTGCGATTAGTGGTTCAATCAGCAGCTTGAACATCGCGAATGGCGCAACATTCTGGATTCGCTGGACTGATTTTAATGCGTCTGGTGCTGACGACGGGCTTGCAGTCGATGACTTTTCGCTGACACCTAGTGCAACTGCTACACCGACCAACCCAACCGGCACCGGTGCAGCTAGCCCCAGCACTGTCACGGCGGGCAATGCAACGTTGCTGACTGTGAGCGTAACCCCCGGCGCAAACCCAACCAGCTCTGGCCTTAGCGTCAGTGCTAACTTGACTGCGATCGGCGGCGCGCCCGCCCAGGCATTCTTCGACAATGGAACAAACGGCGATGTCACAGCGGGTGACAATATTTTCTCTTACAATGCCACTGTTGATTCTGCGACCAGTGCGGGCAGCAAAAGCCTACCATTCACCATCACGGATGCTGAAAGTCGTGCAGGCAGCGGTGCCATAAGCCTGACCGTGAATGCTTTAATTCCCTGCTCGGCTGCCGACGTAACGATCGGCTCGGTGCAGGGCACTGGCGATATTTCCCTCGTTAGCGGCCAGACCGTGACGGTGCAAGGCGTGGTTGTAGGCGACTATGAGGGCGCATCGCCAGCGCTGCGTGGCTTCTACGTGCAGGATGCCGGTGATAGCGATACCGCCACCTCCGACGGTATTTTCGTTTTCGAAGGCGATAACGCCAACCGCGTGAGTGTTGGCGATGTTGTACAAGTGAGTGGCGTGGCTGGCGAAAACCAGGGCCAGACACAACTCAGCAGCACGACCGGCATTGAGCTGTGTGGTAGCGCAAGCACCGTTACGCCCACTGATGTAACACTACCGTTTGCCAGCGCCACTGCCGCCGAGCAGTTTGAAGGCATGCTGGTGCGCTTCCCACAGACGCTGTATGTCACCGAGCACTTCCAGCTGGGCCGCTTCGGCCAGGTACTGATGTCGTCGGGTGGGCGCCTACGCCAACCCACGAATATTACGACACCCGGCGCAAGCGCGTTGGCGCAGCAAGCAGCAAACGATCTCAACCAGATTATCGTCGATGATAATACACAAGCGCAGAACCCCGACCCGATTCTGTTCGGGCGTGGCGGCAACCCGCTGAGCGCCAGCAACACCCTGCGTGGCGCCGATACCGCCACCGGCATGGTTGGCGTGATGACTTACACCTGGAGCGGCAACGCGGCGAGCGGCAATGCCTACCGGCTGCGACCGGTTGGCGCGCTGAATGGCGGTGTACCGAACTTCCAGCCCGCTAACGCGCGCCCTTCGGCAGTACCCAATGTGGGCGGCGCACTGCGTGTAACCGCCGCCAACCTGCTGAACTATTTCAACACCTTTGGCACCGGTGCCTGCACCAATGGCGTTAACGGCGCGGCCACCGACTGCCGCGGTGCCGATAATTCCACCGAATTCGACCGCCAGTGGCCCAAGACCGTGGCAGCGCTCACTGGTAATGGTGCCGATGTTATCGCCGTGATG
>JAFEAS010000058.1 GCA_018266315.1 Chloroflexi bacterium SZAS-1
GCCTGCGGAAGCTACGCCGCCACCAGCCGAAGCTGTACCCGCACCGCCCGCTGAGGCTACGCCACCGCCTGCGGAAGCTGCGCCACCACCCGCGCCGCCAGTACCAACCGCTACGGCTGCGCCACCGCCTGCTGAGATTGTTGTTGATAATCACATGGATAGCTTCCGCGGTCAGGCAGCCGTGAAATGGTACGACAGCCCGAAAAATTGCGGTGCGAATGCGCACGCGCTGTGGACCTACACAACAACCAATCCAGACGAAAGCGAAAATAGTGGCATATGGCGGCCCACCCTCGCTACTGAGGCCACCTACGATGTCTATGTCAATATCCCTGGGTGTAAGAACAAGAAGCCAAATACCACCAGCGCGCACTATTTCGTGCATCACCGCGACGGCGTGCAAGAAGTTGTCGTTGATCAAAATGCGAACGCTGGGAAGTGGGTACACCTTGGGCGCTTCCCCTTCAGCAAAGGCGATAGCGGCACGGTAGAGCTGCGCGACGTGACGGGTGATAGTATGCGCACTATCTGGTTCGATGCAGTAAAATGGGTAGTTGCGTCGTAGCATCATCGCTCACGAACAGCGAGCAAAAACGCACAGAGACGGCCCGGTGGGTCGTCTCTGTGTGAGTAGCAGCAGAAAGAAGGGCCGTAGGCTATGCACATTCTCGTCACTGGGGGCGCAGGCTATATTGGCAGCCATACCTGCCTTGAATTACTAAATGCCGGACACCAGGTAACCGTCGTCGATAATCTCGACAATAGTAAATATGCGGCACTTGAGCGCGTGCAGCAGCTGGCCGGGCGTGAGCTGGCATTTCATCGGGTCGATCTGCTTGACCGCGCCGCGCTCACAGCCGTGTTTAGCCACGCTCCGGTCGACGCGGTGATTCACTTTGCCGGGCTTAAAGCAGTAGGCGAATCGGTGGCGCAACCGCTGCGTTACTACCATAACAATATCACGGGAACCTTGGTTCTATGCGATGTTATGGCAGCACAGGGCGTTAAAACCCTGGTCTTCAGCTCCTCGGCCACAGTGTATGGCGACCCACAGCGTGTGCCGATCACCGAAGATTTCCCACTCCACGCGCTGAATCCCTATGGCCGCACCAAGCTGATGATTGAAGAGATTCTGCGCGATCTTGCAGTTGCCGACCCGGCCTGGCGCATTGCAATTTTGCGCTACTTCAACCCGGTGGGCGCGCACCCGAGCGGCCGCATTGGCGAAGACCCGAATGGCATTCCTAATAATCTAGTGCCATTCATTGCACAAGTAGCGGTGGGCAAGCTGCCCGAGCTGCGTGTGTTCGGCAACGATTACCCTACAGTCGATGGAACGGGCGTGCGCGATTACATTCACGTTGTCGATCTGGCGCTTGGGCACCTGCACGCCCTGGCGAAGCTGGCTGAGCACCCGGGCGTAATCACCTATAACCTGGGCACAGGACACGGATATAGCGTGCTTGAAGTACACGCGGCTTTCGAGCGCGCCTGTGGCAACCCCATTCCGTATACGATTGTGGCGCGCCGCCCAGGGGATAGCGCAGCCTGCTATGCCGACCCGGCAAAGGCGAATCGGGAGCTTGGCTGGGCCGCCACCCGCGACATCGATGAGATGTGCGCCGATGTGTGGCGCTGGCAATCGGCGAACCCACAGGGATATACCGAGCCGTTAGTCGCAGGCTAACGCCACCGGGCCTTCGGGGTCGGTGCGGCACAACGGTAGGCCAGGGTTATCGCGCACCAGCGTGTCAGCCCAGCTGGCATCGGCGGCGGGGGCCTCGGCCAGCACCAGCGCGGGGTATAGAGCACGCAGGTTGTCGCGGTACCACGCAAATTCTAATAATGGATCAACCAGCACCACCAGATCGGGGCGCGTTTTGAGCGCATAGTGGTAATACCAGAGCGGAAATGCATCGAGGTCGGAGCTGGTGACGATCAATGCGTGCGGGGGCGCCGTTTTAAGCACCTGTGTAGCAAACACGATTGCACGCCGATCGGCACTGGCATCGACGGCTGGCAAGGTGGAGGCAGCGCGCCAAGCAAACCATCCAAGCAACACGAACAAGGCCAGCGTGGGTGCGGCAGGCCAACGCTGGAACCAGCGTAGTACCACCACCAGGCCGCACCCAGCCCAGATTGCCGCGATCGCCACGCCTGGTATGATATACATATATGCGTCGGTCGTGCGATAAGACGCAGCAACCAGCAAATATAGCAGCACTGCGCTCAGGCTGAACCAACTGAACACGCTAATGCGCGATCGCCAGCTATGGAGCAAACCGAGGATACTGAGCACCCCACCAACTAGCCCAACCTGCTGGTACAGGCGTTGCGCCATAAGCAGGCTGCGCACGCCTATTTCGTCGATTGGTACGCCAAACATCAATGGCCGATAGAGCGCCCCGGATACAACCCACCATATCCCGGCAAGATCACGCGGTGCCCCCCAATTGATCGGCGGGTGGGCTGCCGCGCGCACAGGTAGGTACATGTATACCAGCAGCCCGGTGGCGCACCATAAAGCTCGCTCTACCAAGAGCCAGCGCCGTCCGCTACGCACATCGGCAATCGCGCAGGCTATATACCACATTGCCGCCATCAGGGCCGTCGTACTATGCACTCCCATGCCTAGCCCTAAAAGCAGCGCACTGCCGCGCTGCTGCCATGCCGACTGGGGCGCAGTACGCACCAATACGCGCAACGCCAGCCATAGTGCCAACACCACAAACACTGCATTGACACTGTAGACCTCTGCAATCACCGATTGCGACCAGAGCAGTGGCGAACAGCCAAAGAGCAATGTGGCGCTCGCTGCTCCAGCATGTGCCGCCCAATCTTCTGTACCCACAATATCGTACACTGCCCGGCCAGCCAGCCATGCTGCCAACACGCCCGCTACCGCCGATAGCATGGTTGTGCGCCAGGCTATATCGCCCAGTGGAATAAGCTGAAAGGCACGCGCCAGCAGCAGATAGGTAGGGTAGCCAGTGGGATGCGCAATGCCCAATGTCGCAGCAGCAGTTATAAGGTCGCCGCTATCGGCACCATCGTTGGCCCAGGTAACACCAGGGGCAAGCGTATGCAAATACGCTAGCAGCACCACCAGCGGTGCTACAAAGCTCTGTGCCAGGGCCAGCAACCAATCTATTGCCGCGGGCTGAACCCACCTGCGTTTAGAGGCTTGGAACATAACTGCTCGATCGGATTTCTACCCACTACGGTTAAAATTGGTATCGCGAAAGATAATAAACGCCACATGGGCCACCCACATCGGGCAGCCCACACAGCTTTCTATTCCCTAATACCGTGACACTATTTGCGGTGACCCTTCGCGGTGACGGTTACCGACGACGAGTTATTCTTGGTGTTGGGATCCTTCGTCGCCGATGTTACCGATGCCGTATTAGTAATTTTCCCGCGGAAATTATCCGGCTCCACATCGACGCGCAATGTAATCGTTACTGATTTACCAGCCCCAAGCGTACCAACCTTGCAACTAATGGTCTTCCCAAATTTGCAACCTGGCCCGCGCACCCACTCCAGCTCAAAGCGCTTCGAAAGCTGATCAGTAATCACAACTTTCTCGGCAGCGATCTTCGAGTTGTTCTTCACCGTAATTGTAAAGATAAAGTCATCAGCGCCCGCTGGGGAAGCCGATTTCTTGATCGACAGATCAGCTTGCTTGCATGGAACAGTGCTGCGCTTGCAATCATCCTTATCATGTTGTATTGGGCTAGCCCAGGCTGCGGGAGC
Organism: Chloroflexi bacterium SZAS-1; assembly: GCA_018266315.1. Classification (GTDB taxonomy): domain Bacteria; phylum Chloroflexota; class Chloroflexia; order Chloroflexales; family Roseiflexaceae; genus Kouleothrix. The sequence continues at coordinate 3,757 of JAFEAS010000058.1, forward strand.
AACCAAACAGGTTAGCGCAAATACTGCGGCAAACAGCAGCAGCAACCGCTTGGTTCGTGTGCTTCGATGAAGCTGCATTAGCTATCCTCCTTAACTTAAATTAGTTTATCGTCGAGAATCGTCATGACATCATACGAGTTGCTCCTTTCTTACATTACGTACCCTCCTCCATTCGCAGGCCAGGTATACCGTACCCAGCTGACACTCGCTGTGACAGCCCATATCCTGGCCCGGGCAGCAAGGCATAACGCCCTGGCTGTGCAAATAAGCGCAATGCCTGCGCAAGTACCTGCATATCAGTGCGGAAGGAACAGGTACGAGCATACTGGACATCGAGGTACTGTTGAACTGGCGCGATTTGTGTGTGGTAGCTATGCGCTTCTATGACAACGGCAGCCGTGCCAGTACGCGCAACTACCAATGCCAGCAATGCCGGGCTACACAACCCAGGGCGTACTGCTAATACCTGGCGCACTGCCGGGTTTCTCCAATGCAGGTGTTCAGGGGCAAGCGGCTGCGGGCCAACAATGCTCATATCGCCCTTCAACACATTCATTAGCTGTGGCAGGTGCGCTAGCAGCGACATATACATCGAGCGCGGTGCACGCAACTGATCGAAGCAATACATGGTAAAGATGCGCCCGCCCTGGCCAACTCGTCGCACGCTAACAACCGCCCTACGCCCGGTACGTATGCGCTCAATACTCGCTATGAGAAGCAGTGCTGGCAATACCAGCACAAATGCAGCCAGCGATACAGCAATATCGAACAAACGTTTCAGCATTGCAGTTATTCCTGATCCTGCTAGCTCCCTTCCCGTGTAACGGCTGGGTCGCTAATGGACTAAAGAACGTCCACTCCTACCGAAAGCGACGCAACGGTATCGCATCACCGACACTACGCATCTCTAAGCTAGGGGCAATTTCGCCATTCACCAGCTGCCAGAGCATTGACACAAGCTCATCGTTGCGCTGTGCAAGCGCCAACCCTATCAGGTATGCAACTTGCCCGGGCACACTTGCAAGCCCCGGCGCATAGTGGCTCTGGATCCGAAAAAGCTTTGGGTGCGAGGTTGAGCAGCGCTGCTCATCGCCAGCAATCAGCTCTTCGTGCAGCTTTTCGCCTGGTCGCACTCCCGTGTAGGTAATCGGTATATCGGTGCCAGGGCGCAGGCCGCACAAACGAATGAGCTTGTAGGCCAACTCTTCGATGCGAATAGGCTGGCCCATATCGAGCATGAAAATCTCGCCGCCGCGCGTCATGGTAGCAGCCTCGATCACCAGGCTCACAGCCTCGGCAATACTAATGAAAAAGCGCGTCATCTCAGGGTCGGTGATTGTTACCGGCCCACCTGCATCGATCTGGCGTACAAACGTAGGAACCACACTGCCACGGCTGCCTAATACATTGCCAAAACGAACGCCGGTAAAGAGGGTGCGTGTTTCTCCCTGCTGAACCTGTTCGGCATTTGCCATCATCAGCAGCTCGCCTACGCGCTTGGTCGCTCCCATAATTGAAGAAGGGTTGACCGCTTTATCGGTTGAAATAAATACAAAACGTTCCGCACTATGGCGCCGGGCCAGCGCTGCCACATTCGTCGTACCCATCACATTCACCCGCACCGCCTCGTCTGGGTAGTATTCCATCATTGGAACATGCTTATACGCCGCTACGTGAAACACCACCTGTGGCGAAAAATGCGCAAAAAGCTGCTCCATCCGCGCCTGGTTCGTTACATCGGCTACCACCTGGCGGGCGCGCCGCTGCTGCTCACCGGGCAGAGCGGTAAACAGATCATGTACCCCCGTCTCGTTGTTATCGAGCATCAACAGCTCGCGCGGCTCAAGCGCAAGCAGCTGGCGGCATAATTCCGAGCCGATCGAACCCGCTGCACCAGTAACAAGCACCACCTTGCCAGCAATAATTCCACGGCACGCCTCGGCATCAACCGTACACATCTCGCGGCCCAACAGGTCTTCGGGGCTAATATCGCGCAGTGGCAAGGCACGCTGTACTTCTTCCTGCTGCCCGAGAAAATGCGGTAGCATTTTCACCTGTGCCGATGTATCGAGGCACAGCGAAAGCAATTCGCGTAGCGAAAGGCCAGTTATACGATGGATGGCGATGATTACCAGGCTCACACCACGATCGGCCACAAGTGCGGGAATATCGTGCCGAGTGCCAAGCACATTCGCGCCATGCAGCCGCAAAAACAGCTTCGTTGGATCATCGTCAACAAATCCCACAATCTCGTAGTCGGTATGCGCCGCGCGCAGCTGGCGCGCAACGATATTACCCGCCTCGCCGGCACCAACAATGAGGACACGCCGACGATTGGGGCGCGCAATTGCGCGCTGAACACGCCCAAGCGTCCCAGTTAGTAGTCGCTCGCGATAGCGCGCAACGACAAATCCGGCGATAGCGAAAATACCCCCCAGCCCTACAACACTCAGCGGAATTGGGCGGCTGACGCCAAGCAGCAGACTGAGCATGATTAGTAACAGTGTGCTCGCCGCACCGGCTACGCCGATGGTCACTACCTCAGTAGCGCTGGTGTAGCGCCAGGCATAGCGATATAGGCCAAACGCCAGATTGCCAAACACAAACACTGTCACAATCGCTGGCAGCATCAAACCGAGGGCGAGCATGTCGTCAAACGGAATCTGGGCATCGAAACGAAATACCAGCGCGGTCCAGAACCCGGCTACCACACTCAATGCATCAAACGCGAGCAGCGATAGGGCCGAGGGCGCTACAATCCGGCGGGGAACATAGCTCATTGCATTATACCTTTGGCGTTGGCCGCGCCCTGGCGTAGCCAACACACACTTTCGACGATCTCACTTCGCCCGGTCGAAACGTTGGGTTTTCAAAACCACCTTTTACACCAATTTGCAACTATCTTTTTGATAAGGATAAACTGTGCGATGTATGTAATCTAGCATGGAAGGTTATTGGATTCTTCGGTAAATACAGATGCCTATTCATCTAAGAATATAAAGCAGCTATACCCGCACAGCGGCCGATCGATTCGGTCGCACTACCAACCAGAATGTCTTTGCTAGAAGCGTTATGTCCAACAATAGCGACTGGGTATGCACATAACGCACATCAAGCTGTAGCTTCACTGGCAAAATCTGCGTTAGGTAATCGTGATCAAGCGTAGAAACATCAGCTAACACTTCACTCTCATCCATCGCAAATGCAAGCTGCGCCATTCCACACATACCTGGCGCGATCGAAAGCACCTGCGACCAGAGCGGCTGTTCAGCGCGCACAAACTCAGGCGCCTCGGGGCGCGGTCCCACCATGCTCATCTCACCCTTCAACACATTAATCAGTTGGGGTAGTTCGTCGAGTCTTACCTTGCGTAGCCAGCGACCAACCCGTGTAATTCGTGGGTCGGCCTTATAGGTCAATGCAGGCCCAGAACGGTCGGCCTGGGCCACCATCGTGCGAAATTTATACATATAAAATAGTAATCCGCCTCGGCCGATCCGACGGGCCTTATAAAAGATCGGCCCCGGCGAATCAAGCTTAATTGCGAGTGAAAGGAATAAAAAAACTGGAAATAATATAATTAGAACAGTAGTAGCGGCCGCTAGATCAAATATTCGTTTGAGTGACATCATTCGACCTCCAGGCTAAATTGATCAGTTGATTGGACTGCTGGTCTACACTATCGAGCATCGCGTTAATCGCGCCTGCACGCTTTTGTAGATACACTTCATAACAGCAGGGATTACGTGATGCTTGGAATCTAGCATGGGGGTTCTGGCAGCACTTCGGTAAACCTGACTTTGCGTTCATCTACGAGTGCGAATAAGCACCTACACAGGGGACAAGGCTCAAGAGGAAAATGGAGATTTATTGCATTAGAAAGCCATAAAAGCAGTCAAGCACTAGTATGTAGGGAAGTATTCTTTGAGGTACAAAGAAGAGGAAGAATAAAATCGAACTGTATGAGTGGCTTGTATAACGATCAATATATCATCAGTGAATATAGGCGCATACGCCTATTTTTACGGGAGCATCTGCCGTGATGCGGCGAAAGGCTATCGTATCGCTGTGATAACACACATCGTTCCGCGACCAAATATACATTGGATAACTATTGTTTGACCTCTAGTTCGCTAAAATGACAGGAGGTTGGAGTGATACCAAATCCGGTTGAATACTCGCATCTGATGCTCGATGTATTGCGCACTACAACGCCAAAATATATGTGCGTCATGCATCATATTACTGACGGATTTGGTATGATACGCGCATCAGGGCAAAGCAAACAGGTATAGGAGCAAACTCCTATACCTGAACAAGCGTTATGCTGGGGTCGAAAAAGAGGGTGGCGCGCAGATACCTACATGAGTGCGTGTTGAGCTATAACCTCCAACACTGCATCGATCACATCCTGCACATCAGCGTCAGTCA
>JAFEAS010000059.1:0-389 GCA_018266315.1 Chloroflexi bacterium SZAS-1
CGCCAAACGTCTTTCCCGGTGGTGACGACCGATGACTGACGACAGATGCTTGGGCAGTGGTCGGTCGTCGGGTAAACCCCTAGCCCACCGCTCGCCGCTTGACGCCCACCGCCCCGGCGGCTATACTCGCCGCTACTATGAACAGCACGCCCACGCGCCAGCCAGCCCCGCCGCCCGATGCCGCCAAACGCCCCTGGCCGCCTACGCGCCGCGCCTTGATCATCGCCGGTGTGGTTCTGGTCATGCTCGTGCTGCTGGGCGCGCTGGCCGCGCCGCTGGCGCTGTGGGCCTACGACATCGAGCGCGCGGGCACGCTGATGGATGCCGGGATGGCCTGGCCCCGCCCGCGTCTGGCCGCCAGCCTGCCCCAGGCGCGCGATCCGCAGGCG
>JAFEAS010000059.1:438-25627 GCA_018266315.1 Chloroflexi bacterium SZAS-1
GCGATTGGGATGCGGCGGCGGCGGCCTACGAGCAGGCGCGCAGCTATGCGCCTGGCAACCCGCTGATTCGCTGGGAGGCCAGCCAGGTATACCAGCAAATGGACGAAATGGTGCGCACCGCACCGCGCCACGACTTGCTCGGCCAGCTTGCAGCGGGCCAGCTTAGCGCGCCGGGCAGCCTGATTAAATCGCTGTTTTGCACCGACCAGGGCGCGGCCTCGTGCTACCGTGGGCGCGCCAGCTACCGCCAGCCGTATGCCGCCGATCCGCTTGGTCCACAGCTTGAGCTACCTGCGCTGTTTCTGCACCCCCCGGCCAGCGTGGCGATTAGCCTGACCGTGCCCGCCGAGCTACCTGCGCTGCACTTTGTGGCCGGGCTCGACCCGGCGGCGCGCGCGTGGAACACCGATGGCGCGATCTTCCGCGTGTGGGTTACGCCGCCCAGCGCAGCGCCGGTGCTCGCCGCCGAGCTGCCAATCGATCGTGAGACGGCGCTGCGTGGCTGGGTGCCCGGCTGGGCCGACCTGACGCGCTGGGCCGGGCAAACGATTACCCTCACCCTCGAATCGAACCCCGGCGCGCCGGGCGATGCCACCGACGACTGGTATGCCTGGGGCGACCCGGCCCTCACCACGGTGGCGGCGGCGCGCGCTGCTGTTGCCCAGCCCGCGCTGCGCGCCCAGGAATTGCGCGCTGGCCTGCAATAGCATGCTTATAAATGTAGGGCTTACGCAGTTGGCGGCGTTTTGCCTGCGGCAGCGCGGTACGCTTCATGTTCGGTGTGTGCGTTTTTTCGCGCTCTGCGCGAAAAAACGCACACCAAGATCGACATGTACCATGCTGCCGCAGGCACATCAGTGGTCAGCACAGGCCCTCATTCCACCAGCTGCCTGTTCAAGCAGGTTTGTGCTAAATACATAGCGCAAATGAACAAAAATTCATCTGTAAGGCTTTGCAGTGCTGAATACTACAAAATATCGTAGTGTCTGTCATCATTCGCTCATCCCCGGCACTTCTCAATCCACAGTGAGAATCCTACAATAGCTGCTGTGAGCTCGCGCGGCGATTGCCAATATGTCGCCGTAGTTATACCGAACCGAAACCACTCTACTACACTGCACTGCTGGCCGCGGCACCGGGGTGTTGAGCGCCAGGGCAGTACTCGTTGCAGGAGGGACCGATGATTGCAGCACGTATTCGCGCGGCTCAACCGCCCATCCGCTCAGCCAGCTACCCCGAGGCACCGGCGCTCCTCGGCGATGCTGCCGACTTGCACCGCATGGAGCTTTCGCTGGTAGTGCGGCACAGCCTGGCCGAAAGCGAGCGCTTTTACCGGGGCATCAAGCACGATACTCGCTTTGCCTACGAGCTATTCCGCCGGGCGATCGTCGAACAGAACGACGTGGCCTGGGAATATATCTACACGCATTACAGCCCGCTGGTTGAAAGCTGGGTGCGGCGCAGTGGCGCATTTGTGAGCAGCGGCGAAAGCAGCGAGTATTTTGTTGGCGCAGCATTCACCAAATTCTGGAAGGCAATTTCGGCCCGTTTCGAGCAGTTCCCCACCCTGGCTTCACTGTTACACTACCTGCAACTCTGCGCCGGCTCAGTCGTAGTAGATAGTGTCCGCGCCCAATCGTGGGCCGAGATGCTGCCAGAGGAAGCCCTGCCCTCTAATCAAACGCCGCAAGCAGCACCAGATGAGGAAGCGATGGAACGAGTGTATTGTGAAGAGTTCTGGAGCTACATTAACACGCAGCTCAATAACGAGGCTGAACGCGTGGTTGTATTTCGGTCGTTTGTGCTTGGCCTGAAGCCGTGCGATATTTTTCAAGATCGCCAGGATCTGTTCACCAGCATTAGCGATGTGTATAACGTCAAGCGGAATGTCCTGGGGCGTCTAAGCCGTAATCCTGAGCTACGCAGCATGCTTGCCTCGTAGCTGGCGCGCAAATATAGCGCCTAAACAAATTCTCCCCAGCTGCCCGGTGCCACCACGCCGAGCAACACACAGCCCCTACGCATATGCGTAGGGGCTGTGTGTTGCTCGCTACAGTTAGGACTTACGCAGTTGACGGCTTTTGCCTGCGGCAGCGCGGTACGCTAACCGCGTAAGTCCTGAGTGTGACATCGTCAATTGCTAGAAGTGCCTGACAAATAGCGCGATCATTTAATCCAGACTTAACAATGACTTGTGAGTGATTTAACAGAGCCTCGCTAAGATGCGCACGTTACAACAAATGCTCGTAATCACTTTGAGGAGGAACAGAACGGTATGATACTCACCGCAAAGCGCCCTGGCATATTTGCACTCCTGTTGGCGCTACTCATCCCAATCCTGGCTGCCTGTGGCAGTTCACCCAGCACAACCACGCCAACCAGCGCCCCGGCGGCGGCTACGGCGGCACCTGCCGCACCTACGGCTGCCGCTATGGCCGAGCCCACCGCCGCTATGGCCGAGCCTACCGCCGCTATGGCCGAGCCTACCGCCGCAAGCGGTGGCACACCATCGGCGTTCACCCCGCGTAGTGTCACGGCCAAGCTCACCGGCTCGGGCGCAAGCTTCCCCGATCCGATCTACCAGAAGTGGATCAAGGATTACAAAGCGGTCGCTGCTGGTGTTGAGATTAACTATCAGAGCGTGGGCTCGGGCCAGGGCCGTAAGGACTTCTTCGGCGGCGTGACAGACTTCGGTGGCAGCGATAAGTTTGCCAGCAACACCGAGCTGAAGGCCGCGACCGACCCGACCACCGGCACGCTCAAAACCGATGTGTTGCACATCCCGACGGTGCTTGGCGCCGTGGTTGCCACCTACAACCTGCCCGGCGTTGACAAGCTCCAGTTTTCGGGCGAGACGCTGGCCGATATCTTCCTGGGTAAAATTACCGCCTGGAACGACCCGAAGATTGCTGCTGATAACCCTGGCGTAACACTGCCCGATACCGAAATTACCGTGGCACATCGCTCGGATGGCTCGGGCACCACCAGCATCTTCACCAACTACTTGAGCAGTGTTAGCCCCGAGTGGAAAACCAAGGTCGGCGCAGGCGACACTGTACAGTGGCCGACCGGCCAGGGCGGTGAGAAGAACCCCGGCGTGGCAGCAATTGTACAGCAGACCGAAGGCGCGATCGGCTACGTCGAGCTGATTTACGCGGCGGCAAACAAGCTGCCCGAGCCAGCGATTAAGAACGCTGCCGGTAAATACGTTGCCCCAACGCTTGAGAGTGTCAGCGCCGCAGCGGCTGGCTTCCTAGCCAACACTCCCGATGACCTGCGCGTGAATATTGTTAACCCGCCAGCAGGCGATAACGCCTACCCAATCAGCGGCTACACCTGGATCCTGGTTACCAAAGACCAGAAGGACGAGGCCAAAGCCCAGGCATTGACCGACTTCCTGTACTGGGCACTCACCAGTGGCAGCGACTCGGCCAAGGCACTGAACTATGCGCCGCTGCCCGACCAGATCCGCGAGAAGGCGATTGCGAAGCTCGCAGAGATTACCGTTAATGGCAAGCCAGCCTTTGTAAAGCCGTAAACCCAACAGAACCGGGTGAAAGCGACCGACAACCAACCACAGTTTTCCCTGGGCTTGGTTGTCGGTCATCACCATGATAAAGAAAAGTTCTTTACCTTACTTTTTACCCAATGTTTGTATCCGTTGTTCAATGAGGTCACGATATGGCACAGGCCGAGCGATTAAGCACCTGGCAAACCTTTCAGCAGCGCACAAAACACGGTGATGTCATTTTCTGGCTGCTTACCCTATTTTTTGCATTGATGGTTGTTGCACTGGTAGCCGCAGTAGGGTATGTCGCCTGGGTAGGTTCAAGCGAGGCGCGCGGGCGCTTTGGCTTGAGCTTTCTGTTCAAAACTGGCTGGGATCCCAACGCGCAAAACTTCGGCGCACTTCCGGCAATTTATGGCACGCTCGTATCTTCGGGCATTGCGCTGCTGATTGCGGGGCCGCTGGGGATTCTGATCGGCGTTTTTCTCTCCGAGCTTTGCCCACAGCGCTTCAAAAGCCCGCTGTCATTCATGGTCGAGCTGTTAGCGGCCATCCCCAGTGTCATTTATGGCATGTGGGGCGTGTTCGTATTCGTGCCGTTCTTCCGCAGCTGGGTTGCCGCGCCGATTGCGAAAAGCGTTGGCAAAAGCTTCCCGCTGCTGGCTGGCCCGGTAGCGGCGGGGCGCGGCCTGATGGTGGCGGGCATTATCCTGGCGATTATGATTTTGCCCACCATCGCCGCGATTACCCGCGATGTGCTGGCCGTGGTGCCAAACCACCAGCGCGAAGCCATGCTGGCAGTTGGTGCAACCCGCTGGGAAATGATTCGCAAAGCAGTGTTGCCCTACGCGCGCGCTGGAATCATCGGCGGGCTGATGCTCGGGTTGGGCCGCGCGCTCGGCGAAACCATGGCTGCGCTTATGGTGATCGGCAGTGTGAAGGATAAAATAAGCACTTCGCTGTTCGGCGGCGGCATTACTGCCGCATCGCTGGTGGCTAGCGAGCTGCCAAATGCCAACGATAGTATGCACGAATCGACGTTGATCTTAATCGCGCTGGTGTTATTTGGTATCACACTATGCGTGAATGCCTTCGCGCGGTTGCTGGTGTGGCAGGCGGCGCGTGGCCCGGTAGGGAGCGCACGCTCATGATTACGCAAGCAACAAACTACCGTCGCCGCAAGCTCGTTGATTACGGTATGCGCGGGCTGACAATCGGCGCAACTGTGCTAGCTCTGATTCCGCTGGTGCTCATTCTGAGCTATGTGGTGTTTCGCGGCGCAGGCGCATTAAATATTGCATTCTTCACCCAGGCTTACGAGCCGCCAGTTGTGGGGCTCGATGGCGAAGTTGGCAACGCCGGTGGGGTGCTGCATGGCATCATCGGCTCGCTAATTATTGTGGGCATTGCGCTGATTATGGCGCTGCCAATTGGCATTCTGGCCGGCGTGTTCCTGGCCGAATATCCAAGCAATAGCGTCGCCACGGTCGTGCGTTTCTGCACCGATGTGTTAAGCGCGGCCCCGTCAATCGTGATTGGGGTAGCAGCGTATGTGCTGATTGTGCAGCGCACCCACCAATTTTCGGCGCTGGCGGGCAGCGTGGCGCTGGCCGTGCTGATGGTGCCAGTCATTACGCGCACCACCGAAGAGATATTGAAGCTGGTGCCGCACACCATGCGCGAGGCCGCCATGGCCCTAGGCGCGCCGAAGTGGTGGCAAACCCTCACGGTGGTGCTGCCCACCGCAATGAGCGGCATTATGACTGGCGTGCTGCTGGCGTTTGCCCGCGCCACCGGCGAAACCGCGCCGCTGCTCCTTACCGTGCTAGGCAACAACAATGTCAGCGTCAAGCTGCTTGAGCCAATGGCCGCGCTGCCGCTGCTAACCTACAAATACACCGACACGCCCTTCCCGGCCCAAAATACCCTGGCCTGGGGTACCGCGCTGGTGCTCACGCTGCTCGTACTTACCGTCAACCTGAGCGTGCGCTGGGCCACCCGCAGCCGCACTAAGTAAGAACATATATGAACACTCAAACCATCGAATCACAGCAGGTTACTCTGCAAAAGCTCACCCCCTTTTATGGCGCAACCCAGGCCGTCCAGCCTGTCGATGTCGTCATTCGGCCACGCTCGGTCACTGCGATTATTGGGCCATCGGGCTGCGGGAAATCGACGGTGCTGCGCTGCCTGAACCGTATGCACGAAGTGGTGCCGAACGCGCGCGTGGAAGGCACCGTGCTGCTCGGCGAGCATAACATCTATGGCTCCGGCATCGAGCCGCAGGCGGTACGCCGCCGCATTGGTATGGTCTTTCAGCAGCCCAACCCACTGCGCATGCTTTCGATCTTCGAGAACGTGGCAATTGGCTTACGGCTCGAAGGCTACGCGCGCAACATAATCGACGAGCGGGTAGAACAGAGCTTGCGCGCCGCCGCGCTCTGGGATGAAGTCAAAGATAAGCTCAACCACTCGGGGCTAGCGCTTTCGGGTGGGCAGCAGCAGCGCCTGTGCATTGCGCGTGCGATTGCGTTGCAGCCCGAAGTGCTCTTGCTCGATGAGCCCTGCTCCGCGCTCGACCCGGTTTCAACCTACAAGATCGAAGAGTTGCTGATTGAGCTGAAGCAAAACTACACGATTGTCATCGTGACCCACAATATGCAGCAGGCCGCGCGCATCGCTGATCGCACCCTGGTCTTTATGGTCGAGCGGACGCAAGGCCGCCCCATAGGCGTGTTAGTGGAAGAAGATGACACCAACAAGATATTTACCGCCCCACGCGACCCCCGAACTGAAGACTATATTAGTGGTCGCGTCGGTTAGGAGCACTGTGATGAGCGAAGCACGATTACTGACCAATACCAATAGTCTGCGGCGTAATGTTGCCGTGGGCGCGCTGGTGCGCGAGCGCGAGCACACCGATACACTCGCGCACAAGCTTGAGGCGAAGAATTTCAATTTCTACTACGGCACCTTCCAGGCGCTCAGTGATATTAGCATGGTGATGCGTGAGCACAGCATTACTGCCATCATCGGGCCATCGGGCTGCGGCAAATCTACCTTGCTCCGCGCGATCAATCGTATGCACGATCAGACGCCGGGTGCGCGGGGCAACGGCCAGCTGATGCTCGATGGGCAGAATATCTATGGCCCCGAAACCGACGCGGTGTTGCTCCGGCGGCGCATCGGTATGGTCTTTCAACGGCCAAACGTGTTCGCAAAATCGATCTTCGACAATATTGCCTATGGGTTGCGGATCGCTGGCTGGCACGATCGGAAACAGCTTGCCGCGCGCGTTGAGCAGTGCCTACGCCAGGCCGCCCTATGGGATGAGGTGAAAGATCGGCTACACAGCTCGGCGCTGGGGCTTTCGGGCGGGCAGCAGCAGCGCCTGTGTATTGCGCGCGCCATCGCACCACGCCCCGAAGTCTTGCTGATGGACGAGCCATGTTCGGCGCTCGACCCAATTGCAACGCTCAAAGTCGAAGAGCTTATGCTGGAGCTGCGGCGCGAATATACAATTGTGATTGTGACTCATAATATGCAGCAAGCCGCCCGCGCCTCCGACGAAACCGCCTTTATGCTGATGGATCCAGCTACGCGCTCAGGCCAGCTCATTGAGTTTGGCCCGACGAATCGCATCTTTACGAACCCGCAAGATAAGCGCACCGAAGATTATGTAACCGGCCAGTTCGGCTAGGTGCGGCCCTCAAGCGAAGCTAGTTTAATCTAAACGAAAACGCCAGGCTTGCACCTGGCGCTGTGGTCTATGCTCAGTTTAGCTACAAACGGGGCGCAGGCAGAATGAATCTGTTCCTAACCGCAACTACTATGCGATTACACTGCTTCTGGAAGCGGCTCTTCAGCTTGCGCGGGCACAGCAATCCGGTGAATCTGATGAATAGGTAGGGTAAAGGTGAAGGTACTTCCCTGGCCCTGCACGCTACTCACCTGAATCTCACCGCCATGCAGTTCGATCAGCGATTTTGCGATCGAAAGCCCAAGCCCCACCCCCGGCACTTTTGCACGTAACTCGTTGTCCCCCCGATAGAAGCGCGTAAAGATATGGCGCTGCTGCTCGGAGCTCATGCCAACACCCGTATCCTCTATCGAAATTGCAACTAATTCAGGATCTGGCTGGCTCGATCGTATCCAGATAGTGCCATTCGGGTGCGTATATTTGATCGCATTCGATAGCAGGTTAGAGATAATCTGACCAATACGCTTGGGGTCACCTTCAACCATCGGTAGGTCGTTCGCAAGCTCAGTTATCACCGTCAGCTGTTTTTTCGTGTATTCATATTCAAGCAAGGCCAACGTTTCGCCGATCAGCTGTGGCAGTGAGAAGCTCGTATAGCGCAGGGTAAGCTTGCCCGAATCGAGGCGCCCGGCATCAAGCAGGTCGCTCACCAGCGCCGTAAGCCGATTACTATTGGCCTTCATAACCGTAAGCGCATACTGCTGGTCGCTAGTGAGCTGCTCGGGGAAGGTCAGCAAAATATCTATATAGCCACTAATCGGGGTTAGCGGCGTGCGCAACTCGTGCGAAATGGTCGAAATGAAATCGTGCTTAATCTGCTCACGTTTCTGCTCAGCCAGCTGGCGCGCAGCTTCAGCCTGCTGTAGGTCGGCGAGCATCACGTTAATCATCTCTCCTAGCCGGGCGATTTCATCCTTACCATACACCTGCAAGCGAGCATTTGGGTCGCCGGTCGCGCCAATTTCGTGAACATCAAAGCTCAAGCGGCTCAAGGGCGAAAGAACAATCCGCTCCATCAAAATCATCATGGTACCAGCGAACAGCAACCCAACGAGTAAGAGCGCAATCGTAAAATATGCAAGGGCAGTTTGCCCTTTGGCATAAATATCGCGTGGGCTAAGCACCTGAAACATATATTTTGTGCTGCTGTTGAGCGGCGACAATAGTGCGTAACCCGCAATTTGCGTCGTATTTAGTGGTTGAACAAACGTCTTTGCCGAACCAGCCAGCGCCGTAAAAGCCGTGGTAGCTTCAGGGGGTAAAGGCGTAGTGTTCGCCTCGAAAAGATTAACCTTTAGCCCGACACGGGTCGAAAGTGCTTCAAGCTCGGCGGCGTCTAGCTGCCGCCCAGCAACCCAGGTGCCACGAACCGGCCCGGCGTAGGCGCTGGTAATAATCGGTCGGGCAGCGATTAGGAAAGCCCCTTCTGGTAATTGTACAATCCCGGTAACTTTTGCATCAAGTGCGTTGTCGCTGAATTGTAGTATCGGTGAGGTTAACAGCTGCTGCCAGGCCGCTGATGGTATGGTCATCTGATTATGCACGAGGTCGTATGTCTGGCTATAGACAATGGTATGTGATGCGTCGACTACCGCAATAATATTGAAACGGTTATTAATAAAGATTTCATTGATAAAATTATCGGCGACATATTTCTCATTAGGATGAGCAACATATTCGTAGGAGTCGTCCCAGGCTGCGTATGCAATAACAACCCGATCGATTGCAGATAAGGACTCGGACAACGCATTCTGGACACGCTCGATATTACTGCGCATGCCCTGTTCTTCTAGTTGGGCAAAGCTATTCAGAAGAATCATGCGTAGCGGGATGTACAGCCCAACAAGCAGGCTGGTGAGGGTTAGCGCAAGGATGAGCAGAGCTTTACGGCGCACAGACATTGTTTCTACCATAAGCAAAGCGAGCACACTGTATTATTGCAGAAATTATTTTGAACAGCAATATATAGCAATAGTATCTAAATTACATATCTGTCAGGTGTGACCAGCAGTGACATTGCCGGGTTCTGATGCGCTAAACGCCGCACCTGGCAGACTTCACAACCGACGCAGATTGCTATATTTGCGGCATCGCTAACCTGAATGCGAGCACCCTTCGTAGGTTTGGCTGAAGAACTCCCAGTACACTATAAGCCTGGCCGATCAATGTTATGGCGTGTCACCGGCGATGATAACACAATTGACGTGGTAACCTGACCATATGGGTTAAACCGATCGATAAGCGCTTCAAGATGCGCGATGGAGATGGCCATTATTTTCAGTAGAAAACTGTCGCTGCCCGTAACACGATGACATTCTAGCACTTCGGGCAGATTACGGGCCAGCGCCGCCACCCGCTCACCGCGATCGCCAACCTCGGCCAGGCGCATAAATGCCAGCAGTGGTAGCCCAACTTTGGCCGGGTTTACCGCCGCATAGTAGCCATCTATTACCCCAGCTTCTTCAAGCCGCCGCACACGCTCGGCTACCGCTGGTGCCGATAGCCCAACGGCCCGACCCAGATCGCTAAATGAGCTGCGGGCATTTGCTTGCAGCAGGCGCAGCAGCTTCCAATTAATATCGTCGAGCAACGCTTCAGAATGTAAACTCATGCAGATATTTTACCTTAAATTCTTTGCACTGAGTCGCACAATGTTTTCAGCATGTGCTGTAGGTTTACCTCCTAATCTTCTATACTGCTATGCATCCACACTCAATGATCACTTCTCTATAACCAGTCACAAGGAGGAAGACAATGACGTCTGATCCACTCGACCTGCAGGGCATCGACTACATCGAATTCTACGTCGCGAATGCGCGCCAGGCGGCCCACTTTTACCGCACAGCGCTGGGTTTGCAGCCAGTGGCTTACGCTGGCCTCGAAACCGGCGTGCGCGACCGTGCAGCCTGGGTACTGCAACGCCGCAATATCCGCTTTGTGCTCAGCGCTCCGCTCCGCCCCGACCCGAACGACCCAATTGCAGCACATGTCGCACGCCACGGCGATGGGGTGCGTGATATTGCACTGCGTGTCGAAAATGCGGCTGCCGCCTACAACGAGGCATTGCGCCGCGGTGGGCGCAGTATACAGCCGCCTACACCGTTCACCGACGAGCACGGCACAATTGTGAAGGCGAGCATTGCGGCCTATGGCGACACGATTCATAGCTTCATCCAGCGCGATGGTTACGAAGGTGTATTCATGCCGGGTTTCCGCCCGGTCGATACGCCGCTGCCCACGCCCGACACTGGCCTGGCCGCAATCGACCATATTGTTGGGAATGTCGAGCTAGGGCATATGAATGATTGGGTTGGCTACTACCGCGATATCCTTGGCTTCAAGCAGCTGATTCATTTCGACGACCAGGATATTTCAACCGAATACTCGGCGCTGATGAGCAAGGTGATGCAGAACGGCACCGGTCGCATCAAATTCCCAATCAACGAGCCTGCCGATGGCCGCCGCAAAAGCCAGATCGAAGAGTACCTGGACTATTACGGCGGCCCGGGCGTACAGCATATTGCGCTTGCCACCGGCGATATTCTGGCGAGTGTTGATGAACTACGCGCCGCCGGTATTCCCTTCTTGCGCGTGCCGCAATCGTACTACGACGAGCTACCCGCGCGGGTAGGCGCAATTGCTGAGGATGTGCGCGAGTTGGCTAAGCGCGGCGTACTGGTCGATCGCGATGAGGAAGGCTACTTGCTGCAGATTTTCAGTCAGCCGCTGCAAGATCGCCCGACGCTTTTTGTGGAAATTATTCAGCGTAAGGGTAGCCGTGGCTTTGGCAAGGGCAACTTCAAGGCATTATTCGAAGCGATCGAGCGCGAGCAGGCGCGGCGCGGCAATTTATAGATTTACGATTTACGCTTTTGGATTTACGATGTGCCTATCACTCGGCCATCGTAAATCCCAAAGCGTAAATGGAGCCAACATGCGATTCGTCAGTTTCAACTATATCGACCGATTTCCGCGTGCGGGGGTACTGCTGGGCGAAGCGGTGATTGACCTTGCGGCGGCGGCACCGCTCATGTTCGAGCAAGCCGACGGCCAACGCTGGGAGCTGCTCGATATTCTACGCGGCGCGCCCGAGGGCATGGGCCTCGACGGTGCGATTGAAATTGCAACAGCGGTATTCGACCAGCTGGGTGTGAACGATGTTGACGAATTCGGCGAATTTGTCGCTTCAAACCATCGCATGGCCGGTACGATTGCAATCGGCGGTGTCGAGATGGTGTTGCCGCTCGATGAAGTGCGCCTGGTGGCACCACTGCCGCGCCCCAACAGCCTGCGCGATTTCTATGCCTTCGAGCAGCACGTTGTCACTGCAAACCGCAACCGTGGGCGCGATGTGCCATATGCCTGGTATGAAATGCCGGTGTTCTACTTTGGCAACCATATGGCAATCTATGGCCCGAACGCCGATATTCCTGTGCCGCGCACCAAAGCGCTCGATTACGAGCTAGAAATTGCCTGCGTCATCGGGCGGGCCGGGCGCGACATCCTTGAGGAAGATGCCGAAGCGTACATTGCGGGCTTCACGATTATGAACGATTGGAGTGCGCGCGATGTGCAGCGCGAGGAGATGACCGTGGGGCTTGGCCCGGCCAAAGGCAAAGATTTTGCAACATCGCTTGGGCCGTGGCTGGTAACTCCCGACGAGCTTGGCGAGCGAGCGCTGGGCGATGGGCGCTATAACCTGCCAATGCTGGCACGCATCAATGGCGAAGAGCGTTCGCGCGGCAACTTCCGCGATATCTATTACACCTTCGCCCAGATGATTGCGCGAGCCTCGCGCGATGTGACCCTTTACCCCGGCGATGTGATTGGCAGCGGTACGGTTGGCACCGGTTGCCTGCTTGAGCTTACTGCGGGCCAGGGGCCATGGCTCGCACCCGACGACGTGGTTGAGCTAGAAATTACTGGACTGGGTGTATTGAAAAACCGCGTAATACCATAAATGAGTCAGCCGTAAGCTGTTTGCAGGCAGCGACAGGACAGCATAAGAAGCTGACTGCAACGGCTAACTGCCGACTGTTAAGGAGGTCGACGATGCCCTTCTATCACCGTTTAGGCGAGCTACCTCACAAGCGCCATACCCAATTTCGCCAACCCGATGGCACGCTATATGCCGAACAAGTGATGGGGACGCGTGGATTTGATGGCATTCAATCGATTGTATATCACCGCCGCCCGCCCACCGCCATCCTCAAAGCCGAAGATCGCGGCCCAGTGCAGATTGATCTGGAAGAGCCAGGCGCACTACGCCATCGCCACTTTCGCACTGCGCAGCTGGTGCCCGGCGGCGACCCGATTAGCGGCAGGCGGGTGCTGCTGCATAACAGCGATGTAACGGTCAGCATTGTGCAGCCAACCATACCCATGGATTATCACTATCGCAACGGACAGGGCGATGAGCTGTTATTTGTGAACGAGGGCGAAGGCCGGATCGAAAGCTTGTTTGGGACGCTTCGTTTCCACCGTGGCGATTACATCGTTATTCCGATTGGCACAACCTACCGAATTGTGTTCGATACACCGCTGGCCATCAATGCTCATGTGCCGCAAGCTGCACCCCATGGAAAACTGCTGGTGCTCGATATGCGCGGCAATATCGAAACACCGCGCCGCTATCGCAATGAGTACGGCCAGCTGCTTGAGCATGCGCCGTTCTGCGAACGCGATATTCGCACGCCGCACGAGCTACCCGCGCACAATGAACGTGGCGAATTCCCGGTGCTGGTGCGCGCAGGTGACCGGTATACCCTTCACACCCTCGATCATCACCCGCTCGATGCGGTAGGGTGGGATGGCTTTATGTATCCGTGGGCGTTCAATATCGAAGATTTCGAGCCAATCACCGGGCGCGTGCATCAGCCACCACCCGTGCATCAAACCTTCAAAGGCCCAAACTTTGTCATCTGCTCGTTTGTGCCGCGCAAGTACGATTATCACCCGCTGGCGATACCTGCGCCCTATAATCACTCGAATGTCGATAGCGATGAAGTGCTGTACTACGTTGAAGGCCAATTTATGTCGCGGCGCGGCATTGAGCCTGGCAGTATTTCACTGCATCCGAGTGGCCTGCCGCACGGCCCCCACCCTGGCGCTGCCGAAGCTAGCATTGGGAAAGAAGGCACCGAGGAATTGGCAGTAATGCTCGACACATTCCATCCATTACGTGTTGCACGCGCGGTTAGCCCAATTGAAGACGCACGCTACCCCTACAGCTGGACACAAATGAATTAGTGATATACTATCGCGGGTGCAATGTGACAATTTACCGCATGCATCGTCACTACAATCACCTGCTGGTAACATCTTTGCAGCAATTGGTTGCTTAGTGCTAGGAGAAACGAATGATTGTCAAGTTCGAGCAACATACCGACATTGACGCCCCTGTCGAAACGGTCTGGGCGCTGATTACCGACCCGGCGCGCTGGCCCCTGTGGTTCCCCGATATGTCGCAAGCGCCAAGCCTAAGCGCGCTACAATCGGGCGGCAGCTTCACCTGGCAGGATGGCAGCGAAAATGGTACAGGCTCGATTGTGCATCTTGGCGATTCCGACCTTCAGGTAGTAACGCATGTTGGCGACAAGCAAGTAACACATACATTCACGGTTGGGCGGCATGGCGGTCTTTTTGGGGTGGGTGGGCACGATACGCGCCTAACGTACCGCATGGAATATGATCCACCTGGTAGCCTGCTCGGCGATTTTATCGCCAGTGGTAACCCGGTGGATGCGTTGAAGGTAAAGCATACACTTGGAAAAGTGAAAGAGCTTGCCGAAGGCCAGGCCGGTAACAACTAGGGTGTAGCAGGTTAGGCATGCCGTGATGCATGCACCAAGGAGGAAACACCAATGGGTCTGATTCTCTTTCTTGTGATGGGGTTCATTGTTGGGGCGATCACCGGGTTCATTATGAAGAGCAACTACCCGTGGTACATCGACGTAGTGCTCGGCATCATCGGGTCAGTCGTCGGTGGCTGGGTGTCGTCCCTGCTTTTTGGGGTTGATATGACCACCGGCTTCAACCTTACTACACTGATTGTGTCGGTGATTGGGGCGGTGATTGTAGTGGCGATTTACCGCGCTGTGATGGCCCGCCGCTAAGTATACAGGTACGTGAAGACACCGGGGGTTGGCCTGGCCACCCCCGGTGTTTTTATGGGCAATTATGGGCTTAAGGTAGTTCTTCTTATACCATTGGGTAACTACTACTGCAGGCAGAACTATTGCAAGTTCGCAAAATCCGGGCTTTTACCCAAAGCGCCCGGTCACGTAATCCTCAGTGCGCTTATCACGCGGCGACACAAATAGCTGGTTGCCAGCACCATATTCCACGCACATACCGTTGAGAAAGAATGCCGCAGCATCACCCACCCGCGCCGCTTGCTGAATGCTGTGCGGCACAATAACAATCGTGTAGTTCGCCTTCAGGTCAATCAGCATATCCTCAATCTTCGCGGTCGAAATCGGATCGAGCGCGGCGGTGGGTGCATCGAGGAGCAGCACTTCGGGTTCGAGCGCAAGCGCCCGCGCAATGCTCAAGCGCTGCTGCTGCCCACCCGAAAGGTTCAACCCAGGGCTATCGAGCCGATCTTTTACCTCGTCCCACAGCGTCGAAGCTCGCAAGGCACGTTCCACTGCGGCATCAAGTGTGCGGCGGTCGCGCTGGCCCGCAAGCCGCAGCCCATAGCTCACATTATCGTAAATCGACATCGGCAGCGCGACTGGCTGTGCAAAAACCATCGCTGCGCGCCGCCGTAGCTCTGGCAAGCGCACAGCCGGTGCAAAGATGCTAACGCCATCCATACGAATATCGCCCTGGTGGCGCTCGTTCGATTCCAGCTCGGCCATCCGATTGATTGAGCGCAAAAAGCCGCTTTTACCGCTACCAGCTGGCCCGAATACAGCTAATACTGCATTCCGAGCAACCGGCAGCGTTATATCATTCAGTACAACATCGCGGCCATATGCGAGTGTATAATGGTCGAATTCGATTTTAATATCCATGAGTGTTAGCGCCGTACCTGTTTACGCACAAGCCGCGTGATAAGCGAGCTTGCAATAACGTTAATAATTAGCACAGTGACGATCAGCACTGCGCCGGTAGCATATGCTTTTTCCAGCGATATACCCTCGACAGCGAGAATATAGAAATGCACTGCCATTGTGCGCACTGGCGAGAATACCGATTTTGGCAAGTTGAGCGCGGTGCCAGCAGTAAATATCACTGCGGCGGTTTCGCTAACGGCGCGGCCAAACGCCAGAATAATGCCCGTGATAATGCCGGGTAGCGCGCTGGGCAGCACCGCTGTCGTTACCATCTGCCAGCGCGTCGCACCGAGGCTATAGCTCACATTACGATAGCTCTGCGGCACCGTGCGGATCGCTTCCTCGGTGGTGCGAATAATCGTTGGCAGCACCATCAGCGCCAGCGTTAGCCCACCCGCCAGGATCGACCAGCCCATCTGCAAGTAGGTGACGAAAAAGATAAACCCGAACAGCCCGAAGATAATCGAAGGCACCCCGGCCAGCGATTCGGTGCCGAAGCGGATGGCGCGGGTAAGCAAGCTTTCGTGGGTATACTCGGTGAGGTAGATCGCGCTGCCAATACCAAGCGGCGTAGCAATCAGCAACGATACCAGGCCCAGCACAATCGTACCCACAATGGTGGGAAAAATACCACCATCGCGGCCAAGGTTTTCGGGAGTGCCAGTAAGGAAACCAATACTCAGCGAAGGCAGGCCGCGAACCATAATCAGACCTACAACCAGCGCTAACACCGCCAGGGTAAATACGGCGGCCAGCCAGATGCAGCCAAATGCAAATCGTTGTGTACGCGCAGTGGTCATGCACTTCTCCGGCTTGTACCAGGTCGGCGAACAAATGTGGTTGCAAGCGCGTTTAAGATCATAATAAAGACGAAGAGCACCACGCCCGTGGCAAACAGCGCTTCACGATGCTGGCCGCTTGCGTAGGCCATTTCGAGGCCAATATTGCTGGTAAGTGTGGTAGCTGGTTGCAGCGGCGATACCGGGATAGCAAGTGAATTGCCGATCATCATGATTACGGCCATTGTTTCGCCCAGCGCGCGCCCCATACCCAGAATGATGCCAGCAATAATGCCCGAGCGCGCCGTGGGTAAAAGTACGCCTGTAATCACCTGCCAATGCGACGAGCCAAGCGCTACTGCGCCTTCGCGCACGGCGATCGGCACCGCGCGAATAGCATCTTCGGAAATGGCGATAATCGTCGGTAAAATCATGAAACCCAGGATGATTGCGCCAGTGAGGACGCTCAGACCTGGCCCACCCAGCGTGGCGCGAATGACTGGCGCCAGGAGCGTCAGCCCGATAAAACCATAGATGACGGAGGGAATGCCTGCCAGCAGCTGAATAGCTGGGCGCATCACCACCGCCAGCCACGCCGGAGCAAGCTCAACCATAAAAATCGCTACTGCCAGGCCCAGCGGCACCCCAATAACGAGCGAGCCGAAGGTTAGCCAAAGCGAGCCGACAATCATGGGTAAAATACCGAACGCGGGTGGTTTGGCAGTCGGGTTCCAGGTGCTGCCCGCCAGGAATTGCCACAGCCCAACCTTGGCAATCAGCGGCACACCCGCCTGAAAGATAAAATAGGTAATCAGTCCCAGCGCCACCAACGCACCAAAGGCAGTGATAAGTAATATGAAGCTAATGCTGCGTTCTTTCATGGGGAAGCTGGCCCTTTCACCAGTCCAAGGTTTTGTAATTCTTGCTGGCCTTCCGCACTCATCACATAATCGATATACTGCTTGGCAAGCGGGCTAAAGGTGTGGCCTTTGCGCCAAACAAACAGGAACGGGCGCACGAAGGTGTAGGTACCAGCTTCAACGTGCGCAACTGATGGCGCGACATTATTAATGGCTAGTGCCTTGACGGTGTTATCAACGATGCCGAGCGAAATATACCCGATGGCGTTTGGGTTTTCGGCCACCACCTGGCGGATGGCACCATTCGAACCCTGGCGCAGCGCTGTAATGGTAATCGCTTTGCCCTTCATTATCAGCTCGTCGAAGGCACCGGCGGTACCCGAGCCAGCTTCGCGGATCACCAGATCAATCGGTTGTTCTGGGCCGCCAAGCGCGCTCCAGGAACGCACCGAACCCGAAAAAATGTCTTGCACCTGCTTGAGCGAGAGTTTACTCACCGGGTTTGCTGGGTGAACAATAACGGCCAAAGCATCGCGCGCAATCACTAATTCATCGAGCTTGTCGGCTTCTTCCGGCTTCAGCTCGCGCGAGGACATGCCAATCTCGGCCACACCGTCGATTGCGGCCTGAATGCCAGCACTAGAGCCGAGGGACTGAATATTGATAGCCGTGCCTGCGTGGGCATGCTGATACAGCTCAGCCAAATGCTCGGCAAACGGGGCTACTGAAGTAGAGCCAGTAACCGTTAGCCCAGCAGAATCGGATTGACCACAGGCCGCGAGCAGGAGCGGCAGGAGTGCGAGAAACAGCAAAGACCGCCAGCAACGGCCCCTGGGGCCACGCACGGCGGCAATAGATAACAGGCGGCGTGTTCGGATGTGCATCAACGAAATGTCTCTGGTATATTAACGAAAGATTAAGCGGGCGTATTATAGCACGTTCCACATGGGCCGTGAGCAGGTTTGTGATACGGCATACAATAACTTACTGACAGGGCGCACGCAGTTGGCGTGTTGGCCTGCGGCAGCATGGTACTTCGACCATATTCTTGTATGGCGTTTTCGCGCGTAGCGCGAAAACGCCATACAAAAAGATAGAAAGTACCGCTCTTTCGAAGGCTAAAACACCGACTGCATACGTCCTGTTACTGACACGCGTTACGGGGTGGGCGTTTGTAGCCTGCGGCAGCGCGGTACATTTCGATTACGGTGCGCTGCTGGTGGCAATATTCCTCAAACGCGGGTGACCGCGTAACGCGTGTTACTGAAGGGTAGCATTCCGGCGGAGCACAGCGTAGGAGCAGGGTAGATGACGTTTGATCCAAATATAGCCTCGCCGGAAACCGACGAGCCAGAGGTACCAATCAGCGCAGCTGGCGGGGTTGTTTACCGGCGCTCAGGCGCTGGACAGCTCGAGATTCTGCTGATCAAAAAGCAGGGCGGCTTCTGGACACTGCCAAAGGGGCGCATCAAAATCGGTGAAGACGAGCGTGTTGCCGTAGCACGCGAAGTGGCTGAAGAAACCAGCATTACTGGCGTGGTTGAATTGATGGTACGGCAGGTATTTTATACGATCCAGAAGGCTGGCCGCCGCCGCCGCAAAACTGTTACCTACTACCTGCTGCGTGCCGAGGCTGGGCGCCCACGCCCGCAAGCGAAAGAAAACATTATTCGCGTCCGCTGGTTCCCAGTTGGTGCCGCCCTCCGCCGGATTCGCCGCAAACGCATTCGCAATGTTGTGCGCGCAGCGCGGGCACTTTTGAGTGGCACGCCGCCGCCCGAGCAGATCGAAACACCAGAGTAACATCGCCGATACAATCAAATTCCTGGTTGTACATTCGTTGATTAGTACAAAACCGCCTACCAGGCTTTGCTGGCATAGGCCGCCCAAAATAGCCCGAGGGTTAGTATGGTGTTACAACTGGTTCGCTGGCTCATTATGCGCCTTGTGGCGCTGTTCTACCCACATATCGAAGTGCGCGGGCGCGAACAGTTGCCCACCGCCCAGCCCGCACTATTTGTCGCAAATCACCCGAATGGTCTCCTTGACCCGCTGGTGATGATGCTGGGCTTACACCGCTCAATCGCATTCCTGGCGAAAAGCACTTTCTTTGCCAACCCGATCGGGCGCGGGCTTATGGCGGCGTTTGGCGCTTTGCCCGTGTATCGCCAGCGCGATGAGGGCCTGGAAGGCGGCGCACACGGCGACCGCGCCAAACGCAACGAGGCGACATTCGCACGCTGCCGCGCGCTGTTGCAGCAGCACCATGCGCTGGCCCTCTTTCCAGAAGGCACAACCCATTCAAAAACGCTCATGCTGCCGTTGCACTCGGGTGCGGCCCGGATTGCACTAAGCGCGGAAGCTGAAACCAACTGGGCAATTGACTTCCTGATTGTGCCGACCGGGCTATGGTACCAGAACAAGGCGCAGTTTCGCTCCTCGGCGCTGGTGGTGGTCGGTCAGCCCTTCGCCATCGACGACCTTGCGCCGCTGTATGCGACTGACCCTGAAACCGCAGTTGACGAGCTGACCGCGCGTATAGATACTGCACTCGATGCCGTCGTATTACAGGCCGAACATGCCGAGCTACTGCGCGGCTTGCCGCTGGTTGCGGCCTGGACTGCCCCTCAAGAATTGCAAAGCCTGGAAGAGCAGCACGCCCGCACCGCCCAGCTCCTTGCTGCGTACCAACGCTTGCGCACCACCGACCCGGCCAGGCTTGCTGCAGTTGAGCAGCAGGCGCGCCGCTACGCACGTGTGCTGCACACCCTCGGCATCACCGACCCCTGGGAGCTTGAGCTAAGCGCGGCGCGGCGTGGCCGCCTGCTCTGGCTCGCGCTGCTGCTGGTTATTGGCTTCATCCCGGCCATTGCTGGCTTTGTGCTCAGCTACGGCCCGTACCGGTTGGCGGCCCCGCTTACGCCCGTGCTGCTGGGCGACTACGAAGAAACCACCAGCACTGGCAAGCTGATTATTGGCACCGTGATGGTGGCGCTCGGGTGGGTGCTGGCAGCAGTCATCTGCGGCTGGCTCTTTGGGTTGGGCTGGGGCATTGGCCTGCTCGTATGCGCGCCGCTCCTGGGCTACAGTGCGCTGCGCTGGGGCGAGCTATGGAGCGAATTCCGCGAGGCTGTGGCCTACACCTGGCTCACCATCCGCCACGGAACGCTGGTACGCGAACTGGTTGCGCGGCGCCAGGCACTGGCTAAACAGGTACTTGAGGCTGTGCAGCTCGCCAATGGATAAGCCCGTATCACTATCTTACGCGGCGCGGTAGTAATGATGTTTGTTGTACTACCGAGAGATGACGATGGCTGAGTACCATATTCGCATGAAAGAACTCCCCAGCAGCGCCCAACCACGCGAGCGCCTGCGCGACCACGGGGCGGCTGCGCTTAGTGACACCGAGCTGCTGGCGATCTTATTACGTGTGGGGGTTGAAGGCACCAACGTGCTTGAGCTAGCCCAGCAGCTCCTGGTCGAACATCGTGGCTGGGGCGGGCTGATGCGCATTGACTACCCCGAGCTGTGCAAGCGCCATGGCATTGGCGAGGCCAAAGCCTCAACCCTCAAGGCTGCCCTCGAAATTGGGCGGCGGCTGATTCTCACCGAACATGCCGAGCGCTTCCAGATCAAAAGCCCGGCTGATGCGGCGAAACTCTTACTTCTCGAAATGGGCCATCTCGACCAGGAGCATCTGCGCACGGTGCTGCTCGACACCAAAAATCGGGTACAGACGATCGCAACCGTGTATATCGGCTCGCTGAATGCCTCGATGGTGCGCGTAGGTGAAGTATTTAAGGCCGCGCTACGCCACAATAGTGCAGCCCTGATTGTGGCGCATAATCACCCCTCGGGCGACCCAACCCCCAGCCCGGAAGATGTGCTTGTGACCCGCGAGATCGTATCGGCGGGCAGGCTGCTCGATGTAGAAGTGCTTGACCATCTGGTGATTGGGCAGGGGCGCTATGTGAGCATGCGCGAGCGCGGCCTGGGCTTTGCTGGCGCATAGTTTGCACGTTTGCAGGGGAGATTCGGGGGCGACGTAGCCGCCCCCGATTTTTCTTTTCTGGTGCGATACCTGGCATAGTCGGGCACCGCACCAGGAAAACAAGCATAGGAGTTACGCAGTTGGCGAATTGAGCCTGCGGCAGAGCGGTACACTTCATTTCCGTTGTGTGCGGTTGTTCCGCGCGCCGCGCGGAACAACCGCACACAAAACCGTCGGCAAGTACCATGCTGCCGCAGGCAAAAGCCGCCCATTGAGATGCCGAACAACGCAACTGCGTATGTCCTAAAGCAATCCGACGAAGGTAGAATTAATTCTGCGCCATCGGCAGGTAGTAGGTAAATAGGTCGGTTGCGATAACGCGAAACCGCGTGAGGTGATCGAGCCGCGCGACCAACCGATGGCGCAGCGCATCGGGCTTGGAGCTAATCCCCGCGAAGTTCCACAGCCCGGTACGCTCGTCGAAATAATACAGCACTAGCTTGGCTGGGTTGGCGCCATTCAAATCGGTAGGATCATACTTTACTTCAACCGTAATCACATCGCTGCTATCGAACAGGTGTAGTGCCTGCCCGCCCGCTGCTGCACTAATCTCGAAATCGAGCAGGGTCGGCTGGCCTGGTACAGTACCATCGGGGATATGCGGCGCGGCCACAAGGTCGACTGGCTGGGCAAAGGTGCCAAACGGGATCGATACTGTTAGCAGGCTGGTAGCAGCGATGTTGGTATCGCTGAGTGCGATGCTCCCAATGCCCATTTCGAGCTTGGCTTCATTGCCGAACGGCACCAGCACGCGGCCAGCGGGCACTTTCGTAAACAGCGCGGCATCAACACCTTCCTGCCCACAGATAATATCTTGCGCTTGTGTGCCCGGCGCGGGGGGCACGGAATTCATGCAGGTTAGATCATCGCCTGGCAGCAGCTGCGGCCCATTTGCGTTGCCCCACCATTGCAACGGAACTTTGAGCGCCTGCCCGCCAATATTCTCAGCCTTAAGCCCAATGCCATTACCGACGAAGCTATTGTGCTCAACCTTGAAGCGCGGTGAGGCAGGCAGGCCATTGATGTGCAACCCCAGCTGATTATCGGTGATCAGGGTATTGCGTATAACCAGGCGTAAGCTGCTCAGTAATGCCCCGTCAACGTCGATGCCAACCGTATTGCCCTGAATAAGACTCGTGACGACATCGACACGGTGATTAGCAGCAGCGCCCGCCGGGCCGATGGTCAGACCGCTAAGCGCGTCTTGTACTGTCACCGATTCGAGGCGAATATCAGCGGCGGGCTGTACCACCTGCAAACCCAGCCAATCATCGCCGCCCGCGCGCATCACAATTGGCTGTATGTGCGTGCCAATTGCTTGCAGCCCGCCATCGATGCGCAGCCCGGCACCCTTGAGAAATTGCACTTCAACACCGGGTTGAATGGTGAGGGTGGCAGCTGCGCCAACACTGATTGGCACGGTTACCAGGTAGGGGCTATTAGCACGCACCCAGCTCGTGCTGACAAGAATATTTTTGTCGACCAGGGTTTTTGGCGAGGCGGCGGCTACTTGCCGGGTGGGCAGCCCGGCCATAGCCAGCATCCCGGCGAGTAGGGCGAGGCATGCGGCCAGGTGGCCTAATACACGAGAATGTTGATACTTCATCATTACACCTTTGCTTCACACTCCTCGGGAGCCAATCCATCGCCAGTTTATACACCCAATGCCGCCCGACCAGCAAGGCAGGCACAACGGCACCGGAGCCGACGCAAACGCATGGCGAATGTTGATGGATTGTTATAGCGGGCGATAGCTTGATTCTACTGCGAGTTGTTGTGAAAGTAAACCCACAATTACCCGGTCGCGCTGCTACTACAGCGGTACAAACATAGGGCTAATCGAGCGGAATGGCGACGCTGATGCGAGTGCCTGCGCCCACGCTACTGCGCACCTGCATGGTGCCATGCAGCAGATGTGCGCGTTCCTGCATACCGAGCAGGCCAAAGCCAGTACGCGCAGGTGGCTGGCCGCGCGCGGTGTCGAAGCCTCGGCCATCGTCGGTGATCGTCAGGTGTACGGCATTGCCGCGCAATGCCAAGCGCAGCGCCACATGCGTTGCCTGAGCATGGCGGCGAACATTCACCAGCGCTTCCTGGGCAATGCGGTAGAGCGCCGCCTCCACGCGCGCAGGCAGGCGCGGGCTGCCCAGCGCCAGCCGGGTATCGACAGGGATAGCCGTCTCTTCGGTGAAACGGCGCGCCAGCTCGGCCAATGCAGCCGGAAGCGCCTGGCGTTCGAGCGGGCCTGCGCGCAAATCGAGCACCGAGCGGCGAGCCTCATCGAGGCTTTCGCGCGCGCACTCCAGCGCAAGCTGCAGCCGCGCCCGCGCCCGTTCGGGGGCACTGTCCAGCAGGGCATCGGCGGCCTCAAGCTGCAGGGTAATGGCCGTAAGCCCCTGCGCCAATGTGTCGTGTACTTCGCGCGCCAGGCGGTTACGTTCTTCAACGAGCGCGACGCGGGTGGCTTGCTCGGCGAGCTGGGTGCGCTCAATCGTGGTGGCGATCTGGTGGCCGATCGCCGCAAGAATCTCAATATCTTGTGGTGTGAACACATCCCAATCAGGCGTTGCGACGTTCATAATGCCCAGCAGACGCTCGCCCTTCAGCAGCGGCACGCTCGCGTGGTACGCCAGGTTCTGGCGATCGCCAGCTGCACCGCGCAGGCGGCTACACTCAACTACCTGCGTGCCGTGGCGCAGGCTGCCATTCTGCGCCAGCCGCTGGCATTCACAGGGTTCTTGCCAGGCCGGGCCAGGGTAGGCTAACGCTGGGGGCAAGGCATGTGATGTAGCCAGCGAAAATACAATCTGATCATCGCTGAGGAATAGCCAGCCGGTATGCAGATCAAGCAGCTCGATCACCAGCGGCAGGGTACCAGCCAGCGCCTGGCGCAGGTTGACGCTATTATTCAGCGTTTCGGCAATCACCTTGAGGGTCGCAAAATAGCGCAGCTCGCGTTCGGGCGGTCGGGACGGGCGGCGCTGGTCGCCAAAAGGTTCGGGCATATACGGCCTCGGCTAGTGGTGTGAGGCGCGTATTGTACCACGAAGCACATGTTATACCGATTTCCATGGAAATCGCACCTCTTTGGCCGGGAACGAAGATAACAGAGCTAACGTCCTGCTTATATCGAACATATTCTCTCGCCAACAGCAGGAGGTTAATGATGCTTCGCAGCTATTCCTCGCTCGGCCCAACTATCCTGATGCTCTGCATGGCAATGCTGCTCGCCAGCTGTGGCGGCAGTACCACGAATGCCCCGGCCAGCGCGCCCACTGCTGCACCCGCAGCAGAAGTCTCTGACGAAATGCCAGCCGCGATGGCTCCTACCGCCGCCGCTGCACCAACAGCATCACCTGCCGCCGCCGAGCCTACCGCGCTGCCCGCCGGAGCCGGGGCCAATAGCAATGGTGCTACCGTACCCGGTGTGCCTGCCAACGACCCCACCCGAAAGATTATCAAAGATGCCACTATGACGCTCGAGGTGCCGAAAGTCGATCTGGCGTTGAGCCGCGTGAACGCGATTGCAGCACAAGCTGGCGGCTATATTCTGGAAACACGCGCCGACTATGTGCAAGAACAGCAGAAGCAGGCATTCGTGAAGCTGGCCGTGCCGGTCGATCAGTTTGAGGCGACCTTACAGCGACTGCGTGAGGGCGTAAACCGCATCATCAGCGAGCAGGCGAGTGGGGTTGATGCGACCCAGGAATATGTGGATGTGCAGAGCCAGCTGGCTAATCTTGAAGCGACCCAGGCACGTATTCGCCAATTCCTCGACCAGGCAAAAACCACTGAGGAGGCGCTGCAAGTAAATGCGCAGTTGACCGAAATTGAGGGCCAGATCAGCCAGCTGAAGGGGCGTTTGCAGTTCCTCTCGCAGCGCGCAGCATATTCGACCATTGCCGTGCAACTACAAGAGCCGCCACCACCTACGCCCACCTTCTCGCCAACACCAACACCCGAGCCAACACCAACACCCGAACCGCTGTGGAACCCCAACAAAACCACGCAGCAGGCCAGCAACACCCTGATGACGATTGTGCAGGCGATTGGCACGGTGCTAATCTGGCTGGCGATTGTGGTGCTACCGCTGGCGGTGCCAATTGTGCTGCTGCTTGGGCTACTACGGCTGTTCCGCCGACGAAAACCGCCAGTAACACCGCCGCGCCCC
>JAFEAS010000059.1:25673-41112 GCA_018266315.1 Chloroflexi bacterium SZAS-1
AGTGTAGAAGGAGCGTGGCATGGACATCTCGATTATGATCGAGGGGCAGGATGGACTGACCTGGGCACGCTGGCAGCGCCTGGCAGCCGCAGTTGAGCAGCTGGGCTTCGCCGGGCTGTTTCGCTCCGATCATTTCACCAACAGCGAACCGCCAAACAAAGATTCCCTCGAAATGGTGGTATCGCTTGCCTACCTGGCGAATAGCACCCAACGCATTCATTTTGGGCCATGTGTCGCACCAGTTTCATTCCGCGACCCGATTATGTTTGCCCGCCAGGCGCTGGCGCTTGACGACCTGAGTCATGGGCGCATGATTCTGGGCGTAGGCGCAGGCTGGCAGGAGCGCGAGCACAGCATGTTTGGCTATGCGCTGGGCGATGTGCCAACGCGCATGGCCCGGTTTGAAGAGGCGCTAGAAACCATAACGCGGCTGCTGCGCGGCACAGGTCCGGTGAGCTTCAGCGGGCGTTTTTTCCACCTGCACGAAGCCGAGCTGCTGCCGTGCCCGCAGCGCAATGGCGGCCCACCGATTATGATTGGCGGCAACGGCCCTAAACGCACCCTACCGCTGGTGGCGCGCTATGCCGATATCTGGAATGCGGTATTTGTGCGCCCCGAGGAATTTCAGGCTAGCAGCGCCGCACTCGACGAGCTGTTGCGTGCCGTTGGCCGCCCGCC
This sequence comes from Chloroflexi bacterium SZAS-1, assembly GCA_018266315.1. GTDB lineage: Bacteria > Chloroflexota > Chloroflexia > Chloroflexales > Roseiflexaceae > Kouleothrix. The sequence continues at coordinate 26,352 of JAFEAS010000059.1, forward strand.
CGAGGCAGTGCGCCGCACACTGATGACTGGTATTTTCTTTGGGAACGATCAGGCCGCGCTGAATGTGTGGCTCGATCGGCTGCGCGCGCGCGATACAACCCTCGCCGGGCTGCCCAACGATGAGGTAGTGGCGCGGGTGCGCGCGGCACGCCCGGTGATCATTGGCCGGCCCGAGCAGGTGCGCGAACAGCTCGCTACCTACGCAGCTGCTGGTGTTCACGAAATCATGCTCCAGTGGCTCGATATGGATGACATCGACGGCTTGCACGCGCTGGCTGAGGTTGTGCATAGCCTGTAGCCCGGTTGATAGTGAGGAGCCGGGGCGGCTGCGCCGCCCGAGAAAACGAGTGCTCGCTCGACAGGTTGCCTGCCCAGCTCCCACATGCAGGTTTTATCAGGCAACAAACTACTCTAGCACGGCGAAACGCAACAGTATATGGTAGAATTACACAATTACACCCATTGTAATGAGGAGCGATCATGCCACGTTTCCGAGTGGGCGTTCAGCTACACCCGCAGCACACAACCTATGCCGCATTTGCCGATGCGGTTCAACGGGCGGAAGATCTAGGTGTCGATACCATCTGGAATTGGGATCACTTTTACCCACTGTATGGCGCGAAAGACGGCCCGCACTTCGAAGGTTGGACGCTGTTGACCGCCATGGCAATGCTCACTAGCCGCGCCGAGGTTGGCTGCCTGGTAACCTGCAATAGCTACCGCAACCCAAACCTGCTGGCCGACATGGCGCGCACAGTCGATCATATTAGCAATGGTCGCTTGATTCTGGGTATTGGCTCGGGCTGGTTCGAGCGCGATTACAATGAGTATGGCTACGAGTTCGGCACTGCGCCGGGGCGGCTGAAAGACCTGGGCGCCAGCCTGCCGGTAATTGTTGAGCGCTGGGCGAAACTCAACCCGCCACCTACACGCAACATCCCAATCATGATCGGCGGCGGCGGCGAAAAGGTGACGCTGAAGCTCACCGCGCGCTACGCCACTATGTGGAACAGTTTTGGCCCGCCCGACAAATGGGGCCACAAGAACCAGGTTCTGACCGACTGGTGTAATCAGTTGGGGCGCAACCCGGCCGAAATTGAGCGAACAGTCTGCCCGAGTGAGAGCGAGCTTGATTCGCTCGATGCCTATGTACGCGCCGGAGCCACGCATTTCATCCTGGGCATGGGCGCGCCGTGGGACATGGCACCGCTGAAGAAGCTCGTTGCCCGGCGCGATGCACAGGGCTAATTGTAGCCCACTTTCATACCCAATTGATGTGCCACAACCGCGCGAAGCCTTGAAGGATTTCTATATACCCTTCGAGGCTTTGCTGTGATGCCATACTCAATCCGTTTGCTTCCTTGGTTTTCGCGTGTGGCGCCCGGCTATGCCGGGCGCCACACGCGAAAACGAATTTCCGGGGCAGCTTCGCCGCCCCGGAAACCTCCCCATACCACCAGATATATAGTGGATTTAGTGTTCGTTCTTCAATGCTGTATATCAGTGGATAGGGATGACTAGCTGTCTGGGGAAGGGCGTCAGGCTTTCGAATTCGCCAGTGGGGGTGCAATAGATCGTGTCCTCGATCCGCACGCCATAGCCTTTGCTAGGGTAGTACAGTCCTGGCTCTACGGTAAATACCGCGCCTGGCACAATCACGTCGCCACGATCGGCACCCGAGGGGAAGCCAAAATCTTCGTGGATTTCCAGGCCAAGCCCGTGGCCCAGGCCGTGGATATAGCCTTCTTCAATCGGCGATGTCCGGCCAATCGTGTCGTGGCCGCGCGCCTCGAAGTACTGGCACACCATATCCTGGTAAGGTTTGGTTGGCGCGCCAGCCTCAAGCTCGCTGATCACATAGTCGAACGCGCCAAGTACCTCATCATACGTGCGCTGTAGCTCGGGTGGTGCATAGCCAATCGAAAAAGTGCGGGTCATGTCGTGAAAGTAGCCCGCCTGGTCGCGGGGGAAAATATCGAACACAATTGCCTGGCCCAGCTGAAGTGCCGCCGCATCATCGCCCTCAGCGTGGGGCATGCCTGCATCGCGGCCCTGCGCAAAGATCGTGCCGTAGGGTGACGAAAGGCTGCGCGCTGCCAATTCGCGCCCAATCAGCGCCCGTACCCGCCCAATCGTTAGCGGTGTGCCAGCGGCGTCAACAACGATACCTTCATGAGCGTGACCGCTTTGAATGAAATCGACCACCGCCTGCACGACCTCGCAGGTTTTCTGCCCAATGTCGCGCAAGCGGGCAATTTCGGTCGCATCTTTCGTCAGGCGCGCCGCTGCAAACAGGTCATTCTCGAACTCGGCGACGATCTCGAAATTCGGTAGCTGCTGCGCCAACGCCACCATAATGGCGAAGAATGGCCCGGCCCTCACCGTGCCATACAGGCCCACCCGCCCGCTAATGCCCAGGTCGGTAAGCATACGGCGGCGATGTTCAACCATCGCGCTAAAGTTATCGGCACTGGCCTGGCGAATTTCGCGCATATTCCAGCGATCGTACAGCACCATAGTCAGGCCGGTCTCAGCCGCTTGTTGCCGCTCCATCGCGCGGTAGACGATCATGGCCGGTTCGCCGCGCCGCTTCAGCACCGTGCCGGTAAGGCTCACCCCATTCGTCATATAGGTAAAATCGGGGTTGGCGTTAGCAAAGCCATCCGGCCCTTCGACAATAATGGCATCGAGGTTTCGCTCGGCCATCAGGCGATCAAGATCCTGCTTCACGAAGCAGCTCCTTGCTCGTCGTTAGCGGACAGGAACGTGAACATTTTTGCGCCACACACCTGGCAAGTGCCGCGCGCAGCATGCCGGCCATTTTCGCTGAGCTCGAAGTGAACGTGCTGGATTGGGCGCTTGGTACGGCAGCGCATGCAATAGCCAAGCACGGTGTCGCTGCTGGATGCCGGGGCTGTTTCTGCTGCCACGGTTTGCGCCTCATCGGGGCTACCCGAAGGAAGCTCTGGTTCTACCGCCATAACCTGGTCATTGTCGGCGGGGGCAAAGGTGCCTGGGTTGGTTGGCACTACGGGCGGTGGTGCAGTAGGAACATCGGCTGGCGGCGGCACATCCACCGGCGCAACCTGGTCGTTGTTGGCCGGGGCACTCGCTGGTGGCGTGAAGGGGCGCGGTGGCGCAAACTGCGGTGTCGGGTCGAGCAGCTCGTTACGGCGTTGTTGGCCCCAATTCCAGAGCCACCAGGCCGCACCGGCAGCTAACATCAGCCAGAAGCTTCGTTTTATCATCACAATGCTCCAACAGCGTAGGGCGAATATAGATTATTTCATCATACCACAGCTCAGGCGAAACTTGCCAGGCCAAAAGTGCACTGCAATGCCGCTTGCTGGCACAGAGGCTGGCTTTGCCCGATTTATGCAATTAAGCTGCGTAACCGGGCAAGGTTGGCAATATCTTCGGCTAGATCGTCGCCCTTGGGCGTTTCGAGCAGCATGGGCAAGCCCTGGAAACGCGGATCATTCACGATAGCGCGGAAGCCTTCGAGTCCGATGCAGCCCGCGCCAATATGCGTGTGCCGGTCGACGCGGCTGCCCAGATCCTTCTGTGAGTCGTTCAGGTGAAATGCCTTAATCTTCCCCAGCCCAATCACGCGGTCGAACTCGGCGAAGGTGGCAGTATATGCTTCAGGCGTGCGAATATCGTAGCCAGCCGCAAGCATGTGGCAGGTATCGACGCAGACCGCCAGGCGTTCCGGGTGGGTTGCGCCCGCAATCAGTTCGGCCAGGTGCTCGAAGCGATAGCCCAGGCAGGTACCTTGCCCGGCAGTGGTTTCCAGCAGAATCACGACATCGCCGCCCACGCCAGCATCGAGCAGGCGGTTAAGCGCCGTGATCTCGCGGGCCAGCCCGGCAGCCTCGCCCGCGCCAGTATGCGCGCCGGGGTGCGTTACCAGGTAAGGTATGCCCAGCGCCGCACAGCGTTCGAGCTCGTCGCCAAACGCCGCAATCGATTTCTCCCACAGATCATCCTTAAGTGAGGCCAAATTGATCAGGTAGGAATCGTGTACGACCAGCGGGCCAAAACCGGTACGCTGCTGTTCGGCCTTGAATTGGGCAATCTCGGCATCGCCAAGCGGCTTGCCGCGCCACTGCTGCTGGTTCTTGCTGAAAATCTGGATGGTGTCGCAACCCGCCTGCTCGCCCAGCGCGAAGGCTTTGTGCAACCCGCCCGAGATGGACATATGCGCGCCGAATTTCATAGCGCCTCCTGAGAGATACGAACAGGTGTATTATAAATCATTCGCCTTTGGCGTGCATTAGCCCCCCGCGCTTGCCCGCGTTGCAGCCGCCTGCTATACTAACCATCACCTCTACATCACCCACCGGCAACACGAGAGGAGCACACCGTGAAAGCTGTAGTTATGGCTGGGGGCGAGGGCTCGCGCCTACGACCGCTGACGATTAACCGGCCCAAACCCATGGTGCCAATCGTCGATCGGCAGGTAATGGCGCATATTATCGAGCTGCTCAAGAGCCATGGTATTACCGAGATTGTAGTGACGGTGCAATACCTGGCGAATGTGATACAAGATCATTTTGGCGATGGCGCGGCGCATGGGGTGCATATCGACTACTCGCTCGAAGAGCACCCACTGGGCACGGCCGGCAGTGTGAAGAATGCCGAGAATCTGCTGAAGGAGCCATTTCTGGTAATCTCGGGCGATGCGCTCACCGATTTCAATCTCTCGCAGATCATCGATTTTCATACCGAACACCACGCACTGGCTACCATTACCCTCGCCCGTGTGCCCAACCCGCTGGAATACGGCGTGATTATTGTGGATGAAGAAACCCGCGTTACCCAATTCCTCGAAAAACCAAGCTGGGGCGAAGTCTTTTCCGATACCGTAAACACCGGCATCTATGTGCTCGACCCGGAAGTCTTCAAATACATTCCCAAGGGCAAAATCACCGATTGGTCGAAAGATGTGTTCCCTCAAATGTTGCGTAAGAACGATGCGCTGCATGGCTATGTAACGGATGGCTATTGGACGGATGTAGGCACGATCGAAGAGTATATGCGCGCCAACCGCGATTATATGCTTGGGCGCGTAAACCTGCCGCGGGTGGGCCATAGCGAAGGCAACGATTTATGGCTCGAAGGTGATGCCGAAATTGCGCCCGATGCACAATTTATCGGGCCGGTGTTCCTGGGCCACGGAGTAAAGATCAAAAGTGGCGTGATTGTGCATGGCCCCACCGCCATCCGCGACTACGCTGTGATCGACTCGCGCGCCACGATTGACCGCTCGATTATCTGGCGGAACTCGTATATTGGCGAGCGGGCTGAGCTGCGCGGCGCAATTGTAATGCGCCAGTGCAACATCAAAAGCCGCGCGGTGCTATTTGAAGGAGTGGTGGTTGGCGACCAGACGATTATCAATGCCGGGGCGGTGATCGGCGCAAACGTAAAGATCTGGCCGAGCAAAGAAGTTGACGAAGGCGCAACGATTAGCTCTAGCATCATCTGGGGATCGCAGGGGCGGCGCGTGCTGTTTGGTCGCAACGGCATCACCGGCCTGGTGAACATCGACTTAACACCCGAGTTCTGCGCCAAGCTCAGCGCCGCATTTGGCGCAACCCTGCCGCGCGGCAGCCATGTAACAATGAACCGCGACGCCCACTATACCTCGCGCATGCTCAAGCGCGCTATGATCGCGGGGTTGCCCTCGGCAGGGGTACACGTAGACGAAATGCACAGTGTGCCCATCCCGGTAGCGCGCTACATTACCCACGCGACGGGCACCGCAGGCGGCATTCACCTGCGGCTTTCGCCACTCGATAACCGAATCGTAGACATCAAATTTTTCGATCAGCATGGCCTCGATATTGATACGACGACCGAGCGCAAAATCGAAGGCGTGTTCTTCCGCGAAGATTACCGGCGCGTGTACCTCGATGAAATTGGCCGCATCGCCGATATTGAAAATATCGAAGAAACCTACACCAATGCTTTCTTCAAGGCGCTGCGCCCCGATGCACTGGCGGGCATTTCGCGCGATTTCAACCTGGTGATTGATTACGCCAATGCCAATGTGTCGAGCATTTTGCCTAACATCCTGCGTAAGCTCGAAGTCGATGTGGTGGAGCTAAACGCTAACATCGATGATCACCGCCTCTTCCAGACACAGCAAGAATTCGATGAAGGGATGGAGCGGCTGGCGCGAATTACCCCCGTGCTGGGCGCGCATATGGGCGTGCGCATCGACGGTGGCGGCGAAAAGCTCTTCCTGGTGGATGACGCCGGGCGGCGGCTGCAAGGCACCCAGGCGTTGGCCGCAATTACGGCGCTGACGCTGGCGGTGAACAAAGGCGGTACAGTGGCAGTGCCGGTTACTGCGCCGCGCGCATTCGAGCAGATCGCCGAGCACTATGGTGGTAAAATCGTGCGCACCCGCGCCACCCTCGGCGCGCTGATGCAAACGGCGGCTACCAACCGCGATATGCTGCTGCTGGGCGATGGTGGCGGTAACTATATCTTCCCCAGTTTCTACCCAATTGTCGATGGTATCTTCGCAATCGTGAAGATTATGGAGCTGTTGACGCTGCGTGGGGCTAGCCTCTCACAGGTGCTTCACGAGCTGCCGCGCTACTACATGCACCAGACGCGCGTCCCCTGCCGGTGGGAACACAAAGGTAAGGTTATGCGTATTCTCAACCAGCAGTATCAGGATCGGCGGCTGGATCAGGTGGATGGCGTGAAGATCGATCTGGGCAACGAGTGGGTGCTGATTCTGCCGGACCCCGATGGGCCATTCTTCCATATTATCGCTGAGGGCAGCAGCGACGAGCAGGCGCGCGTGCTCACCGAGAAGTATGCCGGTCTGGTGACCGGCTTGCAGTAATGAGCTAACAGCAATCTTCAAAATTATGAGCGCCGCAAGACTACAATAAGACCTGGCGGGTACCATAGCCTGGCACGATGAGTAGAGAAAGGGCCAGGCTATGTCTATCGCCGACCTCAAGGCGCGTACCCAGCTGATTTTCGATATGTTCAATACCCACGATGCCGTAGCGGCGGCGGCATACTTTGCTGCCGATGCCGAGCTGCGCGATGCAGCTGTGCCGCGCCCGGTGGTTGGCCGCGCACAGATTGCCGAGCTGTACACCCGCCACTTCGCGGCCTTCCCAGATACATATGTGCGCGTAGACCGTATGATTGCCGAACAAACGACTATTGCCGTGGAATGGACGCTCAGTGGCACGCATCAAGGGCGTTTTATGCGTATCCCGGCCACGGGCAAGGCCATTTGCGTCAGCGGCATTAGTATGCTGCGCTACCGCGATGGCGCGGTGGTGAACGATACGCGGGTGTGGGATGTTGCCGGGCTGCTGCGCCAGATTGGCTTATTGATTAGCCAGGAATAAGTACCACCACGCATCGTAGCTCTCGTTCCATATATTCGTCTACATTTTGTAATGAAATGCGCTGAGGATAGTCAAAGATGCATTCGTATAATACTTTCAGAGTGATTCAACCAATCGCGGAAGGTACTACGGTTATGCCATCGCCGACTATTAAGCTTCATGCCACGCTCGATCTGGATGCAACGCCAGCCCAGCTCTGGCCACTGCTCTCTGATACCGGGCGGCTCGATCGTGCGATTGGCTTGCCTTCGTTCGAGCGCAGCGTGATGCAGACTGATCTTTCTTATGAAGTAAGCAGCCATTACCTTGGTGTGCCGGTTGCCTGGGTCGAATACCCGTATGAATGGGTCTTCGAGCAGTGGTATCAGGTTGAGCGCGAGTTTCATGCGCCATTGCCAATGAAGCGGCTGATGACGCGCACGACCCTCACGCCGCTGCCGGGCGACCGCACCCACTTGGATGTCATCGTCGAGTTCGAGCCACGTGGCGTGATTGGTCGCACTGCCGCGCCGCTGTTCATTCAGCAGAAGCTTATGCGCGACCTGCTGCGCACCTACCGCAACTTTGGTGCCCTGGCGCGAGCGCCCGAGCCTATGATTCCGCCTGCGCACACGCCAAGCGTAAATGCCGCGCGCCTCAATAGCGCCCTCGAACGACTGCGCCAGTTTGGAATGCGCGACGCGCTAACCGAGCGACTGGCCCAGCACCTGCGCAGCACCGACGACCCTGATGTGATTCGCATGCGCCCGTTTATGCTGGCCGATATGTGGGACGAGCCGCGGCTCGATGTATTACGCCTGTTTCTCTACGCAACTCGCGCCGGGCTGCTCGACCTTGAATGGCAGGTACTGTGCCCCAATTGCCGTGGGCCAAGTGTGCAGGCGAACAACCTATACGAGCTGGCTGCCGACGCGCACTGTAGCTCGTGCAATGTCCGCTACGATATGAACTTCGACGAATCGGTAGAGCTGCGCTTTACGGTGAGCCCCGATATTCGCGAGGCGGTGGACGCAGCCTATTGTATTGGCGGGCCGGCCCATACACGCCATATTGTGGCGCACGTATCGCTGCCGCCCCAGGCAGAGAAGACCATTCGCTTACAGCTAGCTCCGGGCGATTACCGGCTGCGCACGCGCCAGCTACCCGCAACCACGCTGGTACACGTTGCGGCAGAACACACCAATGCGGCCACAGCGGTGCACTTCGGTGCAGATGAGCTGGTAGCTACGCAGCCTGATCTTGCTGCGGGCGAAGTAGAACTAACGCTGAATAATACCACCAATACCAGGCTCCTCCTCGTCGTTGAGCAAACTGCGTGGAGCGCGCAGGCAGTTAGCGCCGCCTTCGTATCGACCCTGACTGAATTTCGCCAGCTGTTCTCGTCGCAGGTGCTGGCGCCGGGCCTGGGCGTCGCAATTCGCAACCTGACGTTTCTCTTCAGCGATCTGAAAGGCTCGACCGCGCTCTACGATATGATCGGCGATTCGCCTGCCTATGCCCGCGTGCGCGACCATTTCGACGTGATGAAAACGATTATTGCGCAGCGCCGTGGCGCACTGGTGAAAACGATTGGCGACGCGGTGATGGCGGTGTTTGCCTCGGCAGAAGACGCATTTGAGGCGGCGATTGATATTCAGCGCGAGTTTACGCTGGGCGCAATTGCGCGCGGTGAACCGATGCTGTGCGTGAAGCTAGGGTTACATCGTGGCCCGTGCATCGCGGTCAACGCGAACGAGCTGCTCGATTACTTTGGCTCAACCGTAAACATCGCCGCGCGCGTACAGAACGAGAGCATTGGCGGCGATATTATGGTAACGCCCGAGGTGCTGAGCGACCCGGGTGTGCACCAGATATTGGCGCGCGAGCACCCAGACGCCGAAACCATGCGCTGCGAGCTGAAGGGCTTCGCCCAGGCGTTTACCCTCACCCGCCTGTGGGTTGGCACCAACGAGCCGGTTGCGCAACCGGCTTAGCCTGTCAGTGCGGCAGTTAGCTCGGGCAAACCGGCGAACACTGCGTTGGGTTTGATTGTGCCCGCATCTACCTCTGCCTGGGTTGATACCCCCGTGAGTACCAGCGCCGAAGCCAGCCCGGCCCCCGCCGCGCCCGCAATATCGGTATCGAGCCGATCGCCAATGGCGAGCGTGCACTCAGGTGTGGCCTGCAGCATATCGATCGCGGTATGAAACATCACCGGGCCGGGCTTGCCAATTACCATTGGCGTCATGTCGGTGGCGGCTTGCAGCAGCGCAATGATCGAACCTGCGCCCGGCACCAGGCCCTCATCAATCGGCAGCGTGCGGTCGGGGTTCGTGGCAATGTAGCGCGCCCCGGCGCGAATAGCGAGCGTCGCGCGCTTCAGCTTCTGGTAGCTTAGCTCGGTATCGAGGCCCGACACCACCACCTGCGGCTGCTGTTCATCGTACACAAAATAGCCATCGCCAAAGAGCGCCTCGTGCAGGCCGCGCATACCAATATAGAAGGCGCGTGTGCCGCGTGGGAACTCGCGCTCGATCACCCGCCGCGTCGCCACCGACGACGTGACAATCTGGGCGGCGGGAATCTGGATGCCCATGCCAGCGAGCTTCGCTTCATATTGCGCGGGCGTCATCGTCGAATTATTTGTGATACATGCGTAGCGCATCCCCCGGCGCGCGCACAGCGCCAGCAGATCGTTCACCCCTGGTAGCGGCACTGGGCCGCGGTACAGCACGCCGTCCATGTCGAACAGCAGCGTGTTGAAGCGAGTCATGTCAAGCACGAGCGTCACCTTGTCCATCGGCAGGGTTGCCGAGCGTCTTCTTCATCATCACATTGGTTACGCAATACCCAAGTTTCGCATATAGCGCCTGCGCAGCCTGGTTATGCCCAAACACATGCAGTGCAATCGCGTTTAGGCCCAGGGCGCGCGCGTATGGCTCCATCGCAAGAAAGGCCTGGGTTGCGTAGCCGCGCCGCCGAAAAGGTTCGTCAATCCATAGGTTGTAGACAAACGCGGTGCGGTTTCCTTCAGGGCCGCGCTCGGCGAACCACAGCATCCCTACACCCTGCTGTAGCGCCGGGTCGTAAATGGTGAACAGGTAGTGGCCTGGCGTTGTTATGCCATCGGGTAAAAGGCTATGAAATTCCGCTGCCGAGCGCTCGACAGCATCCTCGGCGCTCCAATCACCAGATCGGATATGTTCATCAGCATAATCGGGTACAGCTTGCGTAAGAAATGCATGAAACGCTTCTTCGATCATTGGTACCAGCTGTACCATTGCGTGTCCGCTCCTTTCAACGTACCAACCTACATGCGCTCAGGCGCGCGTAGGCCCAGCAACCCGAGACCATTGAGCAACGCTTGAGCCGTGGCCGCAACTAGCCGCAAACGGGCGGCGCGCAGCGCAGGCGTTTCGGCCTTAAGCACCGAGCAATCGCGGTAGAAGCCCGAAAGCGCGCGGGCGGTTTCGTAGCACCAATCGGCCACAACAAAGGGGGCATAGCGCGCGCCAGCCTCGCGCACGGCACCGGGCAACCGCGCCAGCTGTTTGAGCAGGGCGACCTCGGCGGGGTGGGTGAGCAGCGCTGGCAGCTGCGCATTGAGCGCAGCGGCAGGCAGCTCTATATCTTCGGCGGCAGCCTTGCGCAGAATCGAGCGGCAGCGCGCATACATATACTGAATGTACGGCGCGCTGTTGCCTTCCAGCGCCAACATCCGGTCCCAGTCGAGCGTGATATTGCGCCGCGGATCCTGGTACAAGTCGTTGTACATCACCGAGCCGACGCCCACAATTTCGGCCACTGCATCCTTCTCGGCGGCGGGCAAATCGGGGCTGGCTTGCTCAACCACGGCGCGCGCGCGCTGGTGCGCATCGTTCAGCAAATCGGCCAGGTAGATCATATTGCCGCGCCGGGTCGAAAGCGGCTGGCCGTGCTGGTCGAAAATGGTGCCGAACTTGATATGTTCAAGCTCAACATCTTCGGCGTAGCCCATAGCCCGCACCAGCGCGAACAGCTGGCGGAAGTGTAGCTCTTGTGGCATCCCCACCACATACAGAATCTGCGATGGGTGAAATTCGTTCAGGCGGAACAGTAGCGTGGCGACATCGCGGGTGTGGTAGAGCGTACCACTGTCGCTGCGCTGCAGCAAGAAGGTCGGCAGGCTGTTGCCTAAGTCAACCACCACTGCGCCGCCCTCGTCGCGATAGGCAACTTTTTTGTCGAGCGCTTCTTGAATCACGCCGGGCAGCATTGGCTCGTAGAAGCTTTCACCATAGTTGTGATCAATATGCACGCCCAGCCGATCGTAGTTGTGCTGGTTGGCAGTGAGTGTCAGGTCAACCATCCACTGCCAAAGCTCGCGCGCGGTTGGGTCGCCCTGCTCAAGCTTCAGCGACCAGGCGCGCGCCTCGTCGTCGAGCGCGGGGTCTTCTTTCGCCATGCGGGCATACTGCGCATACAGCTTGTCGATCTGCGCTAATGCGTCTTCGCCGTCGCCAGCCGGTTTCCCCCAGCGCACAATCGCGGCGATGTTCATGCCGAATTGCTTGCCCCAATCGCCCAGGTGGTTATCGCCAACAACGTTGTAGCCCAGGAACCGAAAGATGTTATACAGTGCCTGGCCAATGATGGTCGAGCGAATGTGCCCCACGTGCATCAGCTTGGCGACGTTTGGCGAGGAATAATCGATGACCACGGTTTTGCCCGCGCCCTGGTCGTCGCTACCATAACGCGGCCCCAGCTCTTCAACTTCTTCAAGCACCGCGGCGCTCAGCCGCACCGGGTCGAGCGCGAAGTTGAGAAATGGGCCAGCCGCTACCACCGAGGCAACTAGCGAATCGGCGGCGGGATGGATGGCCTGGGCCAGCGCGCCAGCCAGCTGCGGCGGATTCATACCAAGCTGCTTGGCGGCCTTAAAGGTAGGGAAGGCCAGGTCGGCGGGAATATTTGGCTTGGGCGCGGTGACTTCAATCAGGCCATCGGGCACTTGCCCGGTGGCGGCGATGGCCGCGCGCACTTGTTGCTCAAAGCGATCGAGCGCGTACTCCATGATTTCTCCCAGGGTATTCGTACAGAGTGCATAGTTACACTTGCCTGGTGCTCAGTATATGCGCAAGCCGCGCCGCGCGCAACCGGCGTAGAACGGGAACCACCAAGACACCAAGACACGAAGATTCATTCGTATCATTCAGGTGCATACTGCCTTTTACCCCTTGGTGCCTTGGTGGTAAATACGATGGTAAGGCTGTTGCGCGATTACGCCGCTTCGGCGGCGAGTGCTGGCGCGGGCGCGAGGGTGAAGGCTGAGTCGGCGCGCACCATCTGGGCGAAGTGGCTGCCAGGCCGCGCCAGCAGCTCGGCGGGCGGGCCTTCTTCGGCGATGCGGCCATCGGCAACCACCACCACGCGGTCGGCGGATTGGGCCAGCGACAGGCGGTGCGACACGATCAGCGTGGTGCGGCCATGCATTAGCCGTTCGAGCGCCTCGATAATTGACGCCTCGGATTCAGGCTCGACCGCGCTGGTTGGCTCGTCGAGCAGCAGCAGCGGTGTGTTCGCCAACAGCGCACGCGCGACCGCCAGGCGCTGTTTCTGCCCGCCCGAAAGCCGAATGCCGCGCTCGCCAACCAGTGTGTCGTAGCCCTGCGGGAGTGCGCTGAGGAATCCATGGGCGTTGGCTGCCCGTGCGGCGGCTTCAACTTCGGCGCGCGTGGCGTCGGGTCGTCCGTAGCGCACATTTTCGAGCGCGCTGGTGTTGAACAGGAAGGTTTCTTGCTGCACCTGCGCCGTCTGGCTGCGCAGCGAGTGTAGGGTTGCCCAGCGCAAATCGCGCCCGTCAATCAATATGCGCCCGGCGTTGGGGTCGTACAACCGCGCTACAAGCGCTAACAGCGTTGATTTTCCCACCCCTGAAGGCCCCAATAGCGCCACGCGCTCGCCGGGGCGGATATGCAGGCTGATGTCGTGCAGAACAGGCCGTGCCGGGTCGTAGCCAAAGTACACATGCTCGAAACGAATATCGCCGGTGAGCGGCGCGGGCAGCGGTTGCGCATCGCGTGCGTCGGTCACGGTCGCCTCGGCATCCAGCACTTCGAAGATGCGGCGGCCAGCGGCAGAAGCCTGCTGCAACAGGTCGTTAATATTCACCAGGTCGTCGATTGGGCCGTAGAAATAGCGCCCGTAGCCACGGTAGGCCAGTAGGCCGCCCAGCGTAAACTCGCCGCGCATAATGAACAGCACGCCGCCACCGAGCATCAGCACGTTGCCGAAGTTGGCGACCCAGCGCACCAGCGGGAACACGCGATTGCGCATTGTCACCGCCTGCACCTGCTGGTCGTACAGCTCGCGGCCGGTACGCTCCAGCCCGAGCATCTCGCGCTGCTCTTGCGCGAACGACTGAATCACCCGAATCCCGTTCAGGTTATCGGACAGGCGCGCGGTCAGGTCGCCCAGGCGCTGGCGCGCGGCGCGGTAGATTGGGCGCACGCGGCGGTTGTAGCGCTTGAGCAGCATGCCAACCAGCAGCATAGGAATCAGCACAATCAGGCCCAGCACCGGCTGCAGCGCAATGAAGATCGCCGCCACGCCCAGCACGCGCAGCCCGTTCGCCACCACCGAATCGGTGCCACGAATCAGCACATCCTGAATGCTATCGACATCGGCGGTAAGGCGCGCGAGCAGATCGCCGGTGCGGCGCTGCGCGAAGTAGGCCGCCGATTGCGTTTGTAGCTTGTCGTACAGCCGTAGCCGCAGGTCGAGCGTCAGGCGCTGGCCCGCGCGTTCGAGCAGCACACCACGAATGGCCGAGCATACCTGGCCCAGGCCGAACACCGCTACCAGCAGCACCAGCTTCTGGCCGATATACCACCAGTCGCGGTTGGCCAGGCCCACATCTACTACCTGCTGCCATACCAGCGGCGGGTACAGCTCGGCGGCTACCGAGAGCAGCAGGCAAAACATACCTGCCGCAACGGTACGCCGGTAGGGCAGAATCAGGCCGTACAGGCGGGTGAAAATGCCGCGTTCGCGTGGCGCGGGAATGCTAAGTGTTGCCATAGGGCGCTATATCTCTAGGCTGTGCGCCGGTAGTACAGCAGCGCACCGCCCAGCCCCAGCAGGCACAGCACGGCGCACAGCAGCAGCGTCTCCGACACGCCAATGACATTCGAGAGCGAGCCGACCAGCAAGCCGCCAATCGGGGTGCTGCCCGCAAACAGCAGCATGTACAGGCTCAGCACCCGGCCACGCAGTGCATCGGGCACGCGCAGTTGCAACAGGGTGTTGGCGCTGGTTGAAAAGAGAATACCTGCGAAGCCTAGCGCAATCAGCAGCGCACCCGAGAGCGCGAAATTGGTCGATACCGCTACCGCGCCCAGCAGCAGGCTAAATAC
>JAFEAS010000059.1:41205-44078 GCA_018266315.1 Chloroflexi bacterium SZAS-1
GCTGCGTCGGTGTGCAGCACAAAGCCCGAGAGCAGTGGCAGCACGACGCTGAAGTTGTAGCCGAAGGTACCGATCGCCGCCACGACGATCATGATTAGCATCACCGGCGGGGTGCGCCAGACATACTGTAGCCCTTCGAGCAGGCGCTGGCCCATATGCCCGGCGGGCGCGCGCGGGCCTTCCCACAGCCTGCTCGTGTCGATCATCAGCAAGCCCGCCAGCACCGCGATAAAGCTCAATGCGTTCGCAAACACTACCAGCGCAATGCCCGAAAGCGTACTGCTCGCGCTGGCGATCATAATGCCAGCCAGCGCCGGGCCAACAATGCGCGCCCCATTGAACAGCATTGAGTTGAGCGCCACCGCGTTGACCAGGTTCTCGCGCCCCACCAGCTCAACTACAAACGATTGGCGTACTGGATTATCGATCGCGGTGATAATGCCCAGCACCAATGCTAAAACGTATACATGCCACAGCTGGATGGTACCGCTTGCGACGAGCGCGGCAAACACTGCCGCCTGTACCAGCGCCGCCGTTTGCGTGATGATTACTAGCCGGTGCTTCGACCAGCGGTCGGTAATGACGCCACCAATCAGTGAGAGTAGCATAATCGGCAGAAACTGGAGCGCAGTGACAATGCCGAGTGCCATGGGCGAGTGCGTGAGCTGAAGCACCAGCCAATCCTGCGCAGTGCGCTGCATCCAGCTGCCCGTCTGCGAAATGAGCTGGCCGATCCAGAACAGCCGGTAGTTGCGCACCGCCAGCGCACGAAAGCCGCGTGTGAAGGCTGCTAGCCCTTTCACTGACGCTGGCTTGGCTGCCTCGCGGTCGGTGGGGTGTTCAGCTGGCGGATGCACGTTCGTCGCCTGCATCACATTCCTCCTGCGCCAGCACACGGTGTAGCGCGGGGAGCGCCACCCGCACGGCCGCCAGCTCTTCGCCATTGAGCTGCGCAAGCAACGGTACGAGCCGCTGTAGTGTGTGGGTCTGAGCGCGTTCGTAGTGGCTGCGGCCATGGTCGGTAAGTTGCAATAGCGCCTGTCGGCGGTCGTTTGGGTCGGGCAGGCGCTCAACCCAGCCGCGCGCTACCAGCACCTGCACCAGCTCGCTCATCGCCTGCAAGCTCACCCGGCGCTTCTTGGCGAGCGCGCTGAGCGTGAGCGGCGCAGCGGCCAGGTGGGCCAGCACCCGAAACTGCGGCATGGTCGTTTCTTCGCCTGCTTCGCGCCGCACTTCGGCGGCTACCAGCCGGTTCAGTAGCGGCAGCACCGCCAGCAATGCTTCGGTTGTGTCAAGCACCAGGTCCATATGCATCTATTTAATCAGGTTACCTGATAATAAGGATACCTGATGATTTATTGGTTGTCAAGGGAGGCCAGACATAATCGTTATAGCTTTAGGAGTTACGCAGTTACGTTGTTCAACGTCTGAATGGGAGGCTTTTTGCCTGCGGCAGCATGGTACTTACCGATCGTTTTGTGTGCGGTTGTTCCGCGCGGAGCGCGGAACAACCGCACACAACAAAAATGAAGCGTACCGCTCTGCCGAAGGCGCAATCCACCAACTGCGTAAGTCATAAGCTTATGACGCTCCGCCACGTACAAACGCGGCCAGCCACTCAATCAGCGCCTCAATATCGCCCAGGTGCCCGGTCTCGAACGGCGTGTGCGTATAGCGCGCCGGGAATACCACCATTGCCGCCGGGATGTCGGCCTTCATAAAGGGCGCGCCATCGCTGCCGAACGAGCCGAATACGGCGTGCTGGAAGGGGATGTGCGCGCGGGCAGCGGCCTGCTCAAGCGCGCGGGTGAGCGCATAATCGTAGTGAACGAGCGCATCTTTATGCACCAGCGCCGGGCCAGCGCCCAGCCGCAGCGGCAAGGCGCGCTCATCCACGCCGGGGATGTCGCCTGCCAGCCCAATCTCGACGACAATCGCCGCATCGAACTGGTTGCGTGCCGCCAGCGCCGAAGCGCCGATCACCCCGACTTCTTCCTGCACGGTGCAGGCCAGCGTCAGGTCGAAGGCGCGCTCATGCACGGGTACTCGCCTGAGCACTTCGGTAATCACCGCCAGCGGTACTCGGTCGTCGAGCGCCTTACCCACGATGTGCGGGCCGCGCTGCACCGTGGTAGCATCCCACACAATCCGCGTGCCGGGTGTTACTCCGCGCGTGATCAACTCGTCACGGCTCAGGCCGGTATCGACCCAGAAATCATTCCAGGTAAGCTCGGCTGGCTCGGGTAGCACCAGTGCGGCCGCGTGCCCGGTTGCCGCCGCAATCACGCCTGGCAGCTCGCCGCTACGCGCCAGCACCCGCACGTTCTGGCCGATAGTGAACCAGTTGCGCAGGCTGGTTTTGCGCTCCCAGGTTTGCCCGTTGGCGAGCCATAGAAAGCCATTCGCATCAATTGCGCGCACCAGATAGCACAGCTCATCGGCGTGCGCGGCCAGCAGCAGGCGCGGCCCATTACCGCCAGCATACGCCAGAATATTGCCGATGCGGGTACGTTCGGTACGCGCGCCCGCCGCCTGCCAGAGCGGCTCGATATAATCGAGTACGGTAGCTTCTTGCCCCACCGGCCCGGTCAGCTCAGTCAGCTCTTTGATAAACGGAAATAGGTCGCTCATACACTTCCTTCTGGTGGGGGCACGCAGGGTGCGGCCCAGTGCGGTTTGTGCCGAAAGAGAATGCCAACATTAGCGGTGTAGTGACGGCTGAGGCTTCAGTATAGGGTACACCGGCGCATGCGGCAAGCTTATGTGCCCGCTGCATTAGCGCATTGGTAGCATGTTTCCTCATTGCGGCTTGCAAAATAATTGAACAGGCGCGCCCATACACATACTGCTAGGACGTTCGCTTCCTTGTGTAT
>JAFEAS010000005.1:0-2827 GCA_018266315.1 Chloroflexi bacterium SZAS-1
CAGAAGCTATGTTACACCGTCGAATGATGTATGGGCAGTTGGAAGTGACAGTACTACCCCCATTGTGTTGCATTGGGACGGCATGAGCTGGGCAATACAACCTGCACCTACTGTAGATATAGGTGAAAATATATTACTCGATGTGTTAGTACTTGATCAAAACAATGTTTGGGTGGTAGGAGAAAGTGCATCGCAACTACTTGCAATGTACTGGAATGGACATGAGTGGTATAACACGATTCCAGCGCAAATATCTTCAACCTATGCAGGTTTGTATGCGATTGCTGCTACTTCCCCAACTGATATTTGGGCAGTTGAACACGATACGAGCCAGAGGAGTAATACCGCAATTGTACGACATTTCGCACCGCGCGTAGCCTTCACTAACACTACGTTCGAGCGTTCCGCGCCGGCGAGTGCCAGTATCTCAGTTCAGCTTACCTCAACTACGCCATATACGGTAAGTGTTGATTACAGCTCAAGTGATGGAACTGCTAAAGCGGGGATTGACTATATTGCTACCAGCGGGCGATTGACTGTCCCGCCATGCAACACACGTGCTAGCGCTACAGTATCGTTGTTAAATAATCCGCTTTGGCGGCCTGCGGCCTATGCCAATCTGACATTACAGAACTCGGTAGGTGCAGCACTTGGTCTGCCAGCCACAGCGCGCCTCTTTACCGCTAACAAGGCACAAGCGCCGATAGGACGTATTGTGTCAATCCCAGTCGCAAATGCCATCCCTTCACGACCTCCTCGAATTGCTTATACCGTAATATCACAGCAGTTGCAAAACTGGGATATTTATACGATGAATGCCGACGGAACCGACCGCCGCCAGTTAACGACATTTTCAGGCCGTGATTACCAGCCAAGTTGGTCACCGGATGGTAAGCGCTTGGTCTTTGTTTCGGAGCGCAATGGTAATCCCGAGATATATGTAATGAACGCCGATGGAAGCAATCAAACCCGCCTTACCGTATCTCCAGCTCAGGATGTCACTCCTGTGTGGTCGCCTGACGGAAAACAGATTGCCTTCTCATCGAATCGCAAAGGACAATTTCTCTTATTTATTATGCAAGCGAATGGTCAGGGCATAACACAGCTTACGTTCCCTGATACGGGCTATGACCCGCGTGATCTCACACCATCATGGTCACCCGATGGTCAGCGGATTGCCTTTTCGTCGCTTCGCGATGCTTCAGGGTGGGTAGATATATTTACAGTAAATGTGAATACCCATGTACTCCAGCGCCTTACCAGTAATTCGGAAGATAATACTGAACCTGTGTGGTCGCCCAATGGTCACACGATAGCCTTTACACGCTATCATCAACTGATGATTATGAATACCGACGGTAGTCAGCAACGCTTGCTTAATCCTAACTTCGACACGGGGTCACACCCCTCTTGGTCACCAGATGGCCGTATAGTTGCCTTTACCGGTCTCATAGGTCAAATCGGTTTTACCGATTTGAGCGGTACAATGCCCGTTTTACTCTCTCCCCCTTCATATCCGGAAAGTGACCCGGTGTGGGCGCCACGATAATCCAGAACAGTGCTTTGATGCATTGAGCCTGTTTTGTGAATAGGCTTGTATTAGACAAATAGCGTGGGTAGCAGGCAATACATTCGCCTGTTACCCACGATGCGCTTTGTGCTTCCAAGAACAAGGCTATACTATATAAGCTATATCTGCAAAAACTACTATTCATGTTAAAGGCTACTACAAAAACATAAAAGCGGCGAACATTTCTGCTCGACCGCTTCCTAATGCTGGCGACCCGGGAGGGATTCGAACCCCCGACACCCAGTTCCGAAGACTGGTGCTCTAATCCACTGAGCTACCGGGCCATAGGTATTGGGTTGATGGCGTGCGTACCTGTGCCTGGCGCTTATTGTACTTGCCAACCTGGCTTTCGTCAACAGTATGCGCAAAGGTGTAAGCATTTATCTCGGCCTTCTTGCTTATCACCTCACCTTTTACGACCAACTTTGATTTACAATAATGATGCGGGTAGCCGTTTGTATGCCTGGTTTCAGTAAACTATCAGCTGCATTCTGGTAGCGGAACCCATGTTCGCGGCTATGATACGGCCTGGTATGATGAAAAGACTGTGTGCGAGGCTAGGATGAATATGCTCGCAAAAATGCGCGGCAAAATACAGCCACAACGAAGCGCCCCTGCATTGCCCCCCGATGCGCCGCTGCCCCCAAGTGCTATCGCTCGTGGGCTGCGTTTATCCATTATCGAAGGGCTATTGACCAATATTCATATTACCGTCACCACCAATGCTTTTCTCACCGGCTTTGCATTGTTGTTAGGCGCTGGCGATTTTGAATTGGGCGTGATTGCCGCGCTCCCATTTGTCGGGCAGCTCTTTCAGTTTATGGGTGCGTACCTCGAAGCGCGGTTGGGGAATCGCCGGATGCTTACCGCAGTTACCGCCGCGATCAGCCGCGCGCTATGGGCTTTGATTGCAGCATTACCGTTTCTTACAGCGCTGGGTGCCGCGCGACTCCCACTCTTTCTGCTGATTGTAGCTGTTTCGCAGGCGCTCATTGGCATTGCCGTAAATACCTGGACGAGCTGGATGAGCGATCTGGTGCCAGCCCGGCAACGCGGGCGCTATTTTGGCACGCGGAACACCATTACCAGTATTACTGCGATGGCGGCGGCCTGGCTTGCTGGCCGCGCTGTCGATTATTATCGCAGTAACAATAACCTTGCGCTTGGCTACGCGATCATTTTTGGCGTAGCCGTGGTTTCGGCGCTGGCAGGGGCATTTTTGCTTACCCTCAAGCCCGAGCCGCCGCTGCGCCGCAG
>JAFEAS010000005.1:2914-17427 GCA_018266315.1 Chloroflexi bacterium SZAS-1
GGCACCGTTCTTCAACGCCTATGGAATTCAAACGCTTGGCCTCTCGTTTGCCTCGCTGGCAATCTTCTCGATCGTCACTAGTGCTGTGGCACTAGTAACCCAGCCGTTGATTGGTCGGCTACAAGATCGTTATGGTGATAAGCGTGTGATGATTGCATCGGTGATTGGCACGGTATTACTGCCGTGGGGGTGGGTGCTCGCGACGCCAACATTTTTGCTACCGCTGTGGCTCAACGCCGCAGGATCAGGCATTTTCTGGCCGGGGATCACCCAGGGCTGGGTAAACCTGGTGATGGAGCGCGCTCCCAGCGAAAATCGGGGCGCGTATGTTGCCTCGTATGGGGCAATTACCGGCCTGGGTACCTTCGTCGCCAGCTTATTGGGCGGTGTAATTGCGGCAGCTCTGAACGGAACGACCGTGCATATCGGCCCGCTATTGCTCAATCATTATGCTATTCTGTTTGTCGCAAGTAGCGTGGGGCGCGCGATTATGGGCCTGGTGTTTGTGCGTCGACTCTAACCATTACCGGGTTAGGTGCCATACAACCAAACCAGGAAAAGACGTATCACAAAATCGTTAATGGAACGCCAATAATTAACCCTGCCAGAACCGTAGCGGCTGTGTTACAATACCCCAAGCAGCGTATACTCGAATGCGGAGGGATTATGCGACAGAGCATCGGCCTCACTAGCGAAGATGTTGGCGTGTGGGGCCAGTTCGTCACACGGCGCAATACTCATACCTACGTGCGTGGAACCCAGCTGTATACGCCTGAGCAGCCGGCGAGCGAGCTAATGCTGCTGAGCCGGGGACAAATTGGGCTGCACCTGATGTCCGATGAGGGCCGCGCACTGACCGTGCGTGTGGTTGAGCCAGGCGAGCTATTTGGGCATATGGCGCTGGCTGAACAAGGGATTTACGATACCTACGCCGAGGCGATTACGCCAGTGACGCTGCATCGCATTTCCCGCGCCGAGGTACAGGCACAGGTTGAGCGCGATCCGGCATTGGGTTTGGCGCTGGCCGAAGATATGTTACGACATCGCCAGACGGTGAGCCATCTGTTCGATGAAGTTGCGTTCAAATCAGTTCCTGCGCGCCTGGCCTCGCTGCTGCTCGATCTCGCCGAGAGCGACGGCGGCACTCAGCCCTCGCGCGTTGCCCGACGCAGCCATCGCCAGCTGGCGGAACGGATTAACGCCTACCGTGAGACGGTGACGAAGGTTATTAACCAGTTTCGCGCGGCTCATCTGCTTGAGATCGATCATTCCTTTATTACGCTGCTGAACCCGCGCGGTTTAGAAGAATTAGCCCAGGGATAGCCTCGGCTTAATCGAGCCGCGCATCCACACTTGGGAGTACACTGGTAGCCTGGCACGTCGCCAGGCTATGCTTTTTCTCCGGCGGCACGCAGCCGTGCCGCGCCGCCAGCGTAGCGCAGCCCTTCCAGCGTGTAAACAGCTAGCGCTGCCCAGATGATCATAAACCCAATCAGGCGCGACATGTCGAGATGTTCGCCATAGACCAGCACGCCCAGCAGAAATTGAATAGTTGGTGCGATGTATTGCAGAATGCCCACCAGCGTGAAGCTGATACGCCGCGCCCCGGCGGCAAACAGTAGCAGCGGCACTGCGGTGACCACGCCCGCGCACATAAGCAGCAGCGTGGTGCCTAACCCGGCATGCCCGAATGCGCCAACGCCCTGTGCTTCGCGGTAGAGTAAATAGCCCAGTGCTGGTAGAAAGAGCAACATTGTTTCGAGTGTGAAGCCTTCGAGCGAGCCGAGCGCGGCAGTTTTACGCAGCAGGCCATAGCCCGCAAACGAGCCAGCTAGCACTAACGCAATCCACGGCAATGCGCCATACTGCACGGTCAGGTAAAGCACGCCAGCAAAGGCTATCGCAATGGCTACGGCCTGCCCGGTGCGAAGCCGCTCGTTCAGAAATATGCGCCCGAGCAACACATTCACCAGCGGGTTGATAAAATAGCCCAGACTGGTTTCGACGATATAGCCTGCGTTCACAGCCCAGATGTACACAAACCAGTTCAGCGACAAGAGGGCAGCAGTTGCCACGAATGTAAGCATGGTGCGCCGATTGTGGACGACTGCGCCGATCCATGGCTGACGCCCGCGCACGGCCAGCAGTACCAGCGCCACAACCAGCCCCCAGGCAACCCGGTGCGACAGAATTTCTAGCGCAGGAATACCGTGCAGACTTTTCCAAAACACTGGTAAAAAGCCCCAGGCGATGTACGCGCCCGTGGCATACCACATCCCTCGTTTCATCGCTTCATCCTTAATCGTACTGCGAAGGCACCGTTATGATAGCACATGCCATTACCGCTTTGTGGGTATTTCTTTCTGAGGATGTTCGTCGGTCGTCGGGATGCTGTACAAAATGCCTATGGTATACTGGCACGGTATACGCCGAAACAATTGGAGCCAATTTGTATGCCGCAGGAAGAAACCCTGGCAGATGATTATAAAACGCTGGTAACACGGGCTGTTTTTGAAGATCAGGCATTTATACGCCTGACCCTCAAGGGGATTGTGCGTGGGCCAGCCGTGCCCTGGCAGAGAATTGTGGTACGCCCGGTTGAGGTGCGGGGCCGCCAGCAGTTGCAATTTTCATATTTCGATGCCAAGCGCGACGTATCGAAAAATTGCTACGGTGCCGAGGCCGCCACCCGGCTGGCGGAGGCGCTGGATATTGCCTTCAGCTCGATCATCGTTCAGTTGGTCGACGAAGACATTCAGATCCAGCTTACGAAGAAGGGCAAGGCGCTTCTTCATCGCCACCGCCATGCGGCTAGCGATGCGCCGGATCGGGCGCACAACCGCACCAAAGCGCAGCCTTTGCCCGCTGACCATCCCGATGCTTTTTTGCAGGCGATTGGTATTATGAACGCGCAAGGGCAGGTAAAGCCCGTAATGCAGGGTAAGTTTGCCCAGATTAATGAGTTCATCAAACTGGTTGAGGCGACGGGCGAACTTGAGCATTTTCCGCAATCGCCAATCAATGTCCTCGATTGCGGCTGTGGCGCTTCGTACTTAACATTCGCAATGTACCATTACCTGAACAATGTCCGTGGTATTCCCGCCCGGGTATGCGGGGTTGATACGAATGCCGCGCTGATTGAGAAGTGCGCGGCCCAGGCATCTGCGCTGCAGTATGCCGATCTGTGTTTTCAGGCGACCCCAATTATTGATGCACAGCCAGCAGATGCGCCGGATATGGTTCTTGCTTTGCATGCCTGCGATACTGCGACCGATGAGGCGATCTGTCAGGTAATTCGACATAACGCACATATGCTGATCTGTGCGCCGTGCTGCCACCACTATCTCAACGATGCGATTGAAAACGCGCTCTTTCGCCCGGTGCTGCGCCACGGCATTCTGAAGCAGCGCATGGCCGACATCCTGACCGACACCTTTCGGGCGTTGACGTTGCGCATCATGGGCTACCGCACCGATGTGATTGAGTTTGTCGCTGCCGAGCACACCGCCAAAAATTTGATGATTCGGGCGGTGAAAGCCATAGCACCCGGCGATGTGCAATTTGTGCATGAATACCTGGCGCTTAAACATTTCTGGGGCGTCACTCCCTACCTCGAAACCTTGCTTGGCGAGCCGTTTCAGCAATTGCTTGTGAGCGCACTTTCAGGGCAAAGCCAGCACCCGGCACAAGCGCTGGTAGGATAATTACAGCACCCTTGTTTGCGCGTTCACGTCTCTGGTAGGCATACAAACATCTACCAGCGCGCGTCAGCCACTCAGCGGCGTGAGTAGGCTATCGCCAAAATCTTTTCCTAACAACTGTGGAATATTGTGTTAATGCAAGCAGTGCGATGAGCCCAAGCAAATGAATTTCGATGCTGTATGCAAGCGTCGCCGCAGTGCTGGCAGCCAACCCGCTTATAAATAGCGCTGCCGCATCGCGCGTGAGGTCGAACCATTGATGTGCCCAGCCCAACAATGGGATGCTTGTAGTTTTGAACCAGAGCCAGCCCATCATTGCCCCAAACAAGATATTTGAAAAGAGTAGCGCGCCAGTTAACACAAGCGCAGTTATGGAAAAAGAGGCCAGCGCCATTTCCCCTTTCCAAACTTGTGCAAGCAGCGGTAGCAAAAGCACGGGCAAATGCCAAATGCCGCGTAGTACGCCCGAAAGTAGCACCGCGCCAAATTTGCCCATAGCTGGTTCGAGTAGCGGCAAGAGATAGGCACACCAACCAATCTCTTCGCCCATGCCAGCCAGCCAGCCGATCGTCAGACTTGCGCCGAGAACGACCCACACATACGCCTCGAACGAGGTACGTATTTGAAATGCGTTTGGGGCGTCCAAGATACCTATTGCTAGCGCCGCAACACGCAATAGAATCAATAACGTCGCGCTCCAAATATAAAATTTCAAATGCCCCCAGCGCCATACAGGTTGCGCGGGTTCTGCAAAAACGCGCCATAACACGAGCGCGGCGAGCGCTGGCCCCAGCATGCCGAGAAAGTGACTTGCTAGTTGGGTTAATACCAATATAGCGGAATCGGTTGGATTGATAAAAGACGGGATGAACCAATATTCGGTGGCAAAAAAAATTGTCCACGAAAACGCAAACGCCACGATCGTGAACAGGCACGTCCGATAGAGAACGTGGTGTTTCATTATGTTCCTCTCAAGACTATGGCCAGCCATATTGCCCACACGATGCCGAGAACCAACACTACCAGTGCGAGAAATGGGACAAGACTCGTTGTGCCGATAGCCAAGCCGAGCCAGCACAAGCCGCGCGGGAGCATCTTATAGCTATACGCAGACCAATTCGCAAGCACATACCAGAGCCCGTTTGCCATGATTGTGCCCATACCCAACATTCCGATAACAGCGTTCAACGTATCGCCGCCCGCAATGGTCTTTGAACGGCTCGCTGCTTGTGAAACAGCAAATATACTCAACGTTGCATTGGCAAGCAGCAAGCCGATTGCCAGCAACCCGAATATGGTAGCAATGCGCATCGCTATTGGCGCGCTGCTGCGTAAATGTTGCCAGAAATTGTAGGTAATACCACCCCACCGCGCAGCTGGCTGTACGGTGGTGATTCAGAAGCAGCACATCTTGTCTGTCACCCCCTACCTCGAAACCTTGCTTGGCGCGCCGTTTCAGCAATTGCTTGTGGGCGCGCCCAATGTGCCTTAGCTATGGCTGTTGCGGTGTAATCGCCACGAGCCAACCGGCAGCGTTGGTGCACGGTCGCCCGACCAGGGCGCGGTGGGCGCGGTGGTGAGCGCGCACAGCGCGAGCAATACCGAGTCATAATTCACGCGCCAGCCAACAAAATCGTGCCAGGCCTGGTCGCGGTCGGCTTTAATCGGGATGTGATTGGCCGCGAGTTCATTGCAGGCAGCATCGAATTCGGCGCGGGTAACGCTGATTGGGTCGCCTGGCTGTGGATGCGGATTATGCGGCAGGTCGAAGAAATCCACAATGCGATGAAGAGCCAGGTAGCCCGCCCGGATACAGAGATCGGCCTGAACATCGCGTGGGATATCGAGCGTCGAGGTACTCAGTGCTGCGGCATCGAGCACGGCACCGGCGGCAGTGATCCACGAATGCTCTGGCTGGGGCGAGCGAAAAAAAGCGAGCACTGGGAGCGAAGTGTGGCTTTCTTCGATTTCGGAGAACCATACTTCCCAGCTCAGCCATAGCTCGGTGAGCTTGTCGAGGCGCTTGAGCCGCTGAAAGCGCTTGAACAGCTCAATGGCTGAGGGTGGCGAGCCAGCCCGTACTTCCAGCAATGTTACAGCAGTTTCGCGCTTCTGAAAGGCACTATAGATCGTAGGTAGGTACGAGATCAGCAGCGCGACCAGCATCAGGCCAATGACTGCTTCGGAATAGCCCAGCAACACCACGGGCAATCGTTCGAGCGGCGCGAAGCCCAGCGTTAATAGCGACGAGCCGCTAGTACGAAAAGCCACCCCCCAGCTCGCGACACCAACCGCCCAGAACATGAGCATGTAGCCCGCTAATATGATCGCCAGCCATACCGGCGGCATGGCTAGGAGCGCAAACGGGGCATACAGCGCCAGAATGCGATCACGGACGGCATAACTCGTGCGCCCTTTAATCAGCATGTTAAAGAACAGGCGCACAATGAAGAAAATAATGCGTGTCAGCTGGTCGGGCGCACTGCGTGGCAATACAAAGGTGCGTACCGCTGAAATGAGGGTGCCAGCTACCAGGGCAAAGCCGGCACTGAACGCCAGAAAGCGTAAGGCAACGTACAGCATTATTTTTCGCTCACTCAAATACCTTCAGACGTTCGCTAACCCAAGATACAACAAAGGCCCATGCTGCCGCAGGCAAAAAACGCCGCCCCCATAAGCCCTAGCTATATGAAGCATTATAGGTGATCGCTGGTGAGCGTGTGGCAGCGTAGAACTGGCACCGCAGCACGGCGTACACCGGCCTAAGTGTAACTCGCTCACACAGCGTATATGCTATCATAGCGGCAGCTATCCTTCCCTGTTCTTCCACTGAAGCGAGAACGCCGTGAAAACGACAATTGAACGGATTGAAGATTTGCGCCGCCGCCGCGAGCAGGCGCGTGTTACTGATCCGCAGGCAGCCGAGCGCCAGCACGCCCGCGGCAAGCTCACCGCGCGCGAGCGCATTGATGCGCTGCTTGATCCTGGCTCGTTTGTTGAGCTAGATGCCTTTGCAGTGCATCGCACCTCGGCCTTTAGTATGGCTAGCCGCAAGCCTTTGGGCGATGGCGTTGTTACCGGGCACGGCACTATTGATGGTCGTTCGGTTTGCATTTTCGCGCAAGATTTTACAATTTTTGGTGGGTCATTAGGCGAGGTATTCGCTGAGAAAATCTGTAAGGTGATGGATCTTGCCCTGCGCATGGGTGTGCCCTGTATTGGCCTGAACGATTCAGGTGGCGCGCGCATTCAAGAGGGCGTGGTGAGCCTGGGTGGCTATGCCGAGATTTTCTACCGGAATGTTGTCGCTTCGGGCGTCATTCCGCAGCTTTCGGTGATTGCCGGGCCATGTGCTGGCGGCGCTGTCTACTCACCGGCAATGACTGACTTCATCTTGATGGTGAAGGGGTCGTCGCAGATGTTTATTACCGGCCCCGATGTAATTAAAACCGTAACCAACGAGGATGTAGGGTTTGAGGAGCTAGGCGGTGCGATGGCCCATAACTCACGGAGTGGCGTGGCCCATTTCGCTGCCGATGACGAACCTGAGGTATTCGAGCAGCTTCGCACACTGCTGTCGTTTCTGCCCCTGAACAACCTGGAAGATCCGCCCTATATCGCGCCCACCGATGATCCGGAACGCATGGACGATGCGCTGCAAACCATCATCCCCGATAACCCGCGCAAACCATATGACATTGTGCAGGTGATCGACGCAGTAGTGGACGATGGGATATTTTTCGAAGTACAACCCTTCTGGGCGCGCAATATTGTTATTGGCTTCGCCCGCCTTGATGGCTACCCGATTGGTGTGGTTGCCAACCAGCCCGCTCACCTAGCGGGCGTACTCGATATCGATTCGTCGGTGAAGGCCGCGCGCTTTGTGCGTTTCTGCGATTCGTTCAATATCCCTCTGGTCACATTTGTGGATGTCCCAGGCTTTCTCCCCGGCACGCAGCAGGAATATGGCGGCATCATTCGCCATGGCGCGAAGCTGCTATACGCCTACTGCGAGGCCACCGTGCCAAAGCTCACGGTCATTACGCGTAAAGCCTATGGCGGCGCATACGACGTGATGTCGAGCAAGCACATTCGCGCCGATTTCAATTTTGCCTGGCCAACCGCCGAAATCGCGGTTATGGGGGTTGACGCCGCCGTGAAAATTATTTTCCGGCGCGAGCTTACCGAAGCGAAAGATCCGGCTGCACGCCAGGCCGAGCTGGTTGAAGATTACCAGAATCGCTTTGCGAACCCCTATGTTGCGGCTGAGCGCGGTTACGTTGATGATGTGATTGAACCCAAAGAGACGCGCCCAACATTGATCCGCGCGCTACGCCTGGCTCGCAATAAACGCCAGAGTTTGCCTGCGCGTAAGCATGGCAACATCCCCCTCTAGCGTGCTCGTTCTTCAAGGTACTGATTATCGTTAGTGCTCCAAATTTTGGTGTGGAACGCCAAAATTTGGAGCACTGCCATCGAGGCGTATGGCTTTCCGTAGGCGAAAAGCACAGCATTGGTATGCTCAATAACGCAACTGCGTACATCCTAAGATCTTTGTATAGCTCGCCTTTTGTGAAAGCGATCTCAATCTCAATACCTATTGCGTGTGATTCCTCACCTGTGTTAAGATAAATTGCAGGTATCGAATAGCAGGATAACATTGTTGGTAGCAGAACCTGATAAGCGACACGACGATCATGACCGATCCACCCAGCGATAACGGGCCGGCCGAGCGAGTGATTGAGCTTCGGCTGCCGAGCAAACTAGGCTACGAAAAAGTCGCGATGGATACGGCATCGTCGTTGGCTCGGCGTATGGGGTTTGTTCCCGAGCGTATCGAAGCCCTGCGGACGGCAATTGCCGAGGCAGTTACAAACGCGATTGAGCACGGCAATGCGCACGATTCGGAAATGCGGGTGCTGGTGATGCTGACAGCCCGTGAAGATGAATTGGTGGTACGCGTGGCCGATGAGGGGCGTAAACAGCTGGGGCAGGAGCAAACCGCACCTACGCCGCGCATTGAAGAGGCGCTCACTCGCCAGGATAAAGGTGGATGGGGGATATGGCTCATTCGTGAGCTGATGGACGAGGTTGAATTTACCACGGCGCCGAGCGGGGGAAACCAAGTTCGCATGGTCATCCATCTCGAAAGATAGAGCTTATTTTCATGACATTGCAGATGGCAACCTCCAATCCATTTATTGAGCTTTCAGTTCCTAGTGAGTTAGGTTACGAGAAAATTGCCCGAGATGCGGTTGCTGCATTTGCGCGGCGGCTGGGCTGCGATCGCGAGCGGGTTGAAGATCTCAAAACCGCCCTAAGCGAGGCTTGTATTAATGCGATTGAGCATGGGAATGCCTCGGTATCGGGCTTGCGCGTCGATATTCAGTGCACTGGCATGGTCGATCGGTTGATGGTTGAAGTGCGTGATTATGGCGTGCGGCGCTACCCAGGCGATATGCCGGTGGTTGGTATCGACTTGAAGCTGCAAGGGCTAGCGCCACGGCGCGGCATGGGGCTTATGATGATCTCACAGCTCGTTGATGAAGCGGGCTTTACGGAAAATACCGAAGGTGGCAACCGCTTTCGTCTGGTGTTATACTTTCGCAGATCCTAGACTTATGTGGTAGAGCTTTCGCTTACCTAAGCATATTCTTCACTTTCTTGGTGATGGTTTGCACGGAGCGCAAACCATCACCAAGAAGAAGAAAAAAGCACCTTGCTGCCGCAGGCGCATACACGCAAGCGAAAGTCTTATGTGGGTTACATCGTAGCCGCAACGTTGTCAATATTGCAAAGGGTAGGAGAAGGTCATGTTGGATGATGAGTTGAGCGTCAGCACCCGTGAGCGCGATGGGGTCGCTATTATTGATCTGGTCGGTGATGTGACCACGTTCGCCGAAGAGAAGATCAATACTGCGTATGCGCAAGCAACTGGCCAGGGCGCTCGGCACATTTTACTCAATTTTCGCCAAAATGATTATATCAACAGCGCGGGCATTGCGATCTTAATCGGGATTGTAACCGAGGTAAACCGCAATAATCAGAAGCTAGCGGTGAGTGGCCTTTCCCAGCATTTTCAAAAGATCTTTCGGATGGTTGGGCTGGCTCAGTACGCTGATATTTACCAGGATGAAGAAGAGGCTGTAAGAGGTTTTGCGGCCACAGCGGCCTGATCGCGCCAGGGCCCTATTTCCACGCTAACGATGTTTAGCGATGTGTTGACAAGATGAGCGATTACTGGCGGCTGGGTCACGTGCTACGGGCACATAGTCATCGTGTCATCTTGTCATTCAGTTACCTCAATCCCCGCTCCTTCTATAATTTCCCCAATTTGCCATATCGGCTCCTGGGCGGCACTGAAACGTGCGTATAGTGCTGCGGTTTGCGCGGGTGGCACTATAAGCAACAGCCCGCCCGAAGTTTGCGGATCGAAGAGTAACTGCACCACATCCGGATGAAGCTCAGGGTGGAGCCGGATGCTGCCATCACCTGCCAAGTAGGTGCGATTTCGTTCTAGCCCACCCGGTAGCATCCCTTGCTGAGCGTATTCACGTGCGCCTGGCAGCAGCGGGATTGCGCTGAGCGAGAGGCGCATGCCAACACTACTGTTGTGTGCTAATTCGTTGGCGTGACCCAGCAGGCCGTAACCAGTAATATCGGTCGCGCTCTGAAGGCTGAATTCAGCGGCTAGCTCGGCTGCCCGCCGGTTGAGGCGCACCATACTTGCGAGCGCAGCACGTAAGTCGGCGTCGCGCACTGCGCCACGCTTATGCGCGGTTGTCACAACCCCGGTACCGAGCGCTTTGGTAAGCATTATGGTATCGCCAGGCTGGGCGTGAGCTTTAGCCGTGATCTGGCGTGGATGTACCAGCCCAGTAACACAGAGGCCATATTTCGGCTCGTTATCGATAATGGTATGGCCGCCAGCTATCACTGCCCCAGCCTCGGCGACTTTATCGGCACCGCCCTGCAAAATGGCACTTATGACTGTGGGCGAAAGGTTTTCGGGGAAGCCCGCAATAGCCAGTGCCAGGATCGGTTTGCCACCCATGGCATAAATATCACTGAGGGCGTTGGCAGCAGCGATCTGCCCAAAGGTATACGGGTCGTCTACAATTGGTGGAAAGAAATCGATGGTTTGCACCAACGCCAAATCGTCGGCAAGCTGGTAAACTGCCGCGTCATCCTTCACATCGAGGCCGATTAGCAAATTGGGGCTGCTGGG
The DNA here is from genome assembly GCA_018266315.1 of Chloroflexi bacterium SZAS-1. Classification (GTDB taxonomy): domain Bacteria; phylum Chloroflexota; class Chloroflexia; order Chloroflexales; family Roseiflexaceae; genus Kouleothrix. Next base: position 13,844 of record JAFEAS010000005.1, read on the forward strand.
CAGCCTGAGTGAGCGCAGCACCTGCGCCAGGGCAGCGGGGCCCATTTTCGCTGCTCAGCCAGCGCAATCTGCCATTTCGGTGAGGCGCGTAATATCGTCGCGTGTGTGCATAGGTTTGGTACCACCCTCGGTAGAGAACCCGAGGCATTATACCAAATCCGCATACACTTTATTGTATGGTGAGGGTTCGAGGACGGCGATGCCACTCCCCAATTTCCTTTGCTCGTGTGGCACCTAGCTATGTCGGGCACCGTACCAGCAAACAAAGTAATCAACCAAACAGATCAAGCATTATGTGCGATGCGGGCGGCGTACAGCCAGGCTGAGAGTGCCTATGGTATAATGCACGATGTCGTGGTGTGTTAGTGGAAAGCGTATTGTGCCACCAATCGCGCTCTTTATTATTTTTGTGCTGCTGATTGCCCTGGTACTGTTTGCAGTCTGGCGGTATTGGAGCAATCTTGCCCGCGTTTCGCCCGAGGAAGAGGCCTACGACGAGCAGGTGGCTGCGCTAAATGAGTACCAGGCAAACCGTATCAGCGACAAATTCCTCACGCGCTCGATGAGCGAGGATGATGCCTGGCAGATTATGGTACGCCAGGGGCGGCGGGTGAATATACGCCGCCGCCGCCAGCCACGCGCTACCCAACCGCGTGCTACCCAGCCGCGCGCCATCCTTCCCCCACGCGAGCAGCCACCACGCCGCGAGCGGTATGGCGGCGAGCTTTCGCGGCGTATCGACGAGCGGCGCGATCGCCAGGGGAATACGCCAACTCCGCCAGGCAGGCCCCTGCGCCGCGACCCTGCCGATAGAGAAGAATGACAAAGCCGATAGCTGAGGCTTATATTGACAACCAGATCATCTGATGCTATTATCCCCGCCGTCAATTCCACTGCTTCACGAACGAAATACTTGTACCTCAATCGAACCAACTGGGTCATGCGCAGTGGCGCGTGCTGAGCCATACCAGATGCGCGCTGCTATAAACGCGAACCTCCGCTATCCACAACGAGGAAGCCTGACGCAGCAGCGTGTAACAAGCATGAAACAGCACCTTCAGTAGCAGCTGGCGTTTGGTGCGCGGCTACCTATCGAGCAAGAATAGGCCGAGGTGCCAAGAAACCTCCAGCTAGTTGTGTGCGAGATGTCACAGCCACTAGCGGGCTTCGGTGCTCTGCCAGCCGTTAGGCTCGATTCTCGGAATCCCATATGTGAGATTGTGTGGCAGCGCAAAGCAACTCAGGCGTAGATTTGCATTGAAAGGAGGCATGCTTCATATTGAATTGAAATTTGTTTGGCGTTGCCGATTACTCAGGCCCACGTGCGCTCTGAACTGACATCGCATGTCAGACTGAACACAGGAGGCTTCCCCTATGCAATTCGCCAGATTCTTGCGCTTCAGCCCGGCTATGGTAGTGCTACTACTCTTCTCGTTGGTGCTGGCAGCTTGTGGCGGTAGTGCTCCGGCCACAACTGTGCCTACCACTGCTCCTGCCGCAACCCAGCCAACTGCCGCTGCCCCCGCTGCTGCCGAACCAACCGCTGCCCCTGCCGCTGAGCCAGCAACCGGTGGAACGCTGAATGGCGTTACACTACCCGCCGATGCGGCACCGCCCGAGCAGCAGGTGTATATCGTCCACTATGATAACACTGCCGACTTCACTACCATCGACTTTTACGAGTCAGTCTACAAGCGTGGTGGGGCCATCACCGATGTACTTTCTGATCCGCTTGTACGCCTCGATAAGAACTTCAAAGTGCAGCCTGGCGCGGCTACCGAATGGAGTGTCGATGCGAGCGGCCTGGTATGGACATTCAAGCTTGACCCGAACTTGATCTGGAATGACGATACGCCTGTCACTGCCGACGATTATGTTGCCACGCTCCGCTACGGGGCCGACCCGAAGCACGCCTGGGATTTTACCTGGTTCTTCCAGGGCGTGATTAAGAATTGGACTGAGGCGGTTGAAGGCAAAGTGCCAGTCGATCAGCTGGGTGTGAGCGCGGTTGATGCACATACCCTGGCAATTACTACGGTGTCGCCCGCCCCATACCTGCCCGCGATGATGCTGTATAGTAGCCCATTGCAGAAGAAAGCGCTTGAGGCGCACGGCGGCCTGTACAATTCCGACCCGGCAACATCGGTTTCGTCGGGGCCGTTTGTGCTGAAGGAATGGCGCAAGGGCGATCGGCTGATCTACGAGGCGAATCCGAAGTACAAAGGCACAAACAAGCCGCTGATCCAGAAGATTATTAACATCGGCGCGAATGTCAGCAGTGATTTTGCCGCGTACCAGGCGGGCGAGATCGACTTTGTGGCGGGTGCAAACCTTTCGCCCGCCGATAACGAGCTGATCGCTGCCGATCCCGAGCTGTCGAAGGAAAGCCATTCGCACTATGGCGACTTCCGCACCGACTACCTATTCTTCGATAACCAAAACCCGCCGTTCAACGATTTGAAGGTGCGCCAGGCCTTCAGCCATGTCATCGATCGCGATGCGATTATCAAGTCAATTATTAAGCCATCGCAGGGCATTCCGGCCTACTCCTTCCTTATGCCGGGCTTCCCCGATGCGAACTCGCAGGGCTTGAAAGACATCCAGAACTATGACCCGGTCAAGGCCAAGCAGCTGCTCGCTGATGCGGGCTTCCCCGATGGCAAAGGCTTCCCCAAGCTGACGCTGTGGTTGCGCAACGAAGCTCCGGTGCGCCAGGCCATGGCCCAGGCGATCGCCGCTTCGATTAAGCAAAACCTGAACATCGACGTTGAAGTGTCGAATAAAGAGAACAAGACCTTCAACGATGCGATGAATGCCAAGCCGCCGCAGATTCAGTTCGGTATGGTATCGTATGGCTTCGATTTCCTCGACCCGTTCAATATGCTGAGTGTGTGGCTCAGCGGCGGACGCCACAATTGGAGCAATACCCAATTCGACGACATGGTGAAGAAGGCGGCGTCGTTTACCGGCGACCCAGCCCAGCGCACTAAGATGTTCCAGGACGCCGAGCAGCTGCTCGTATCGGATGTGGGCGGTGTGTTCATCTATCACCGCACCGTCAGCGATATCTACAAGCCCTACCTGAAAGGCACCGAGCTTGAGGCCGACACGAACGGCGTAGCGGCAATGCACTGGCCCGGCTACTCAGGGTTTGGAAACCTGATTGGCTCGATGTACATCTCGAAGGATGTTGGCAACCGCCAGATTCCGTAATTCATAGTGCATGGTACGTAGTGTGTGGGCATTGCTTCTACGCACTACGTACCTGCAATGAGGCTAGAATTATGGTGCGCTATTTGCTGGGCCGCATCCTTGGTATGCTTGTGGTCTTCATTGCGGTCTCAATTATCGCCTTTCTGCTCATGCACTCGGTGCCGGGCGGCCCCTTCGATGAGGAGAAATCGCCGCTGCCGCCGGCGGCGCGCGCAAATATTCTGCGCAAATATGGCCTCGACCGGCCTCTGTACGAGCAGTATCTGCGCTATATGTGGAGCGCGCTGCACGGCGATTTCGGCACCTCGTTCCAAAGCCCCACCGAGTCGGTCATTCAGCTGATTGGTCGCACCTGGCCGGTCAGTATTCAG
>JAFEAS010000060.1 GCA_018266315.1 Chloroflexi bacterium SZAS-1
AAAACACTGCTCGTGAAATTCAATATAGAAGCGTGTTGCGTCGGCGATAAAGCGCGTAATGGGCGAAGAAACTGCCATCATGCGATCAATATCTTCCTGCACGAGCAATACGTCTTTGGTAATATCCCACGGCACCAGCGTTATCGGCAACCCGCTTTCAAGTACGATATGCGCAGCATGTGGGTCGACATAAAAATTGAATTCTGCCAGAGACGTTGTATTGCCATCGGCGCGCAGCGCGCCGCCCATAATAATCACTTCGCGCACATTTTGAATAATGCGCGGTTCTTTACGTAACGCAACGGCCACGTTTGTGAGCGGGGCCACAGCAACCAGGGTGACTTCACCGGGGTGCGCCATAATCTCGCGGATGATAGAGTCGACGGCGTGCTCGTTTGCCTGGCTGGCGGGTGAAGCGGGAAGGCGCGCATAGCCCAGCCCGGTATCGCCATGGGTTTCTGGCGCGGTGAATGGTGGCCGAATCAGTGGTAGCCCGATGCCTGAAAATACAGGCATGTCGCTGCGGTTAGCGACGGCAAGAACATTCAGCGCATTGCGCACACCATCTTCAAGCGGACAGTTACCGCCTGTCACTCCCACGCCCGCCAGGTCGATTTCGGGCGAGGCCAGTGCGAGCAGAATGGCGAGCGAATCGTCGATTCCTGGGTCGGTATCTAGCAGTACACGTCGCGGCATAGTGAACCCTGCATCTAGGTAAAACGAGAAAAACAATTATACCATGTTTCCCCATTGGCTTGACCATGCCGCGTTGCTATGCCATAATGACACGGCTCTCGGGCAGAGCAAGGCGTTTGGAAGGAATCGTGTTCGATGCGCGCGTACCTGGATATCGAAACAACCTTTAGTAACACAATTAGCGTCATTGGTATCTACCGGCCCGATCAGGGCACGATTCAGCTGGTGGGCGGCGGTGTTCATGATCTGGCACTGTACGCAGCGCTCGAAGGCATCCAAACCCTGGTTACGTTCAATGGCAGCTCGTTTGATCTACCCTATATTCGTAAGCGATTGTTCGCTGACCTGAAGCGGGAATTTCAGCACTGCGACTTAATGCATGTGTGCCGACGGCATGGCCTGCGCGGCGGCCTGAAAAAGATCGAAGAGCGGCTGGGTATTGGGCGAACCTCCGCCGGTATTTCTGGCTGGGATGCCCCGCGCCTGTGGCACCGCTACGAAGTAAATGGTGATGAGCTGGCGTTGCAAACGCTGTTAGCATACAACCGCGAAGATGTGGTAAACCTCGCGCTGCTAGAACATCATCTTGGCTTGTCCGAGCCGCATACTGCCTGCGAAATAGTACGCCACGTGTTTGCGTAAACCCGCTGTTTTAGGCCACTCCAGAATTGCTCTCAAAGAATAAACGACACAATGCAACAAAAAATTCTCAATAATCGGTACGAACTTGAACAAAAGCTTGGCGAAGGCGGCATGGCGCGCGTGTATCGTGGGCGCGATTTGCGGCTAAACCGCCCGGTGGCAATTAAGGTGCTGCATAGCCAGTATGCGTCCGACACCGGCTTTTTGCAGCGCTTTCAGCACGAAGCCCAGGCAGTCGCGAACCTGCGCCATCCCAATATTGTTGATGTGTATGATGTTGGGCAAGATGGCGACATCCACTATATCGTGATGGAATATGTGCCCGGCAGCGACCTTAAGGCGCTGATTCTGCGCCAGGCACCGCTGCCAATTGAGCAGGCGGTTACAATCGCTGAAGCAGTGGCGCGCGGCCTGGAAGCCGCCCACCGCCTGGGCATGATCCATCGTGACATTAAGCCTCAGAATATTATTGTGGGCGATGGCGGCGTGGTCAAAATTACCGATTTCGGTATCGCCAAAAGCAAGATGTCGACGGCAATGACCGAAACTGGCGTAACCTTTGGCACTGCCGACTATATCTCGCCCGAGCAAGCACGTGGCCTGCCCGCAACTCCACAATCCGATATCTATGCACTTGGCGTCACACTCTACGAGATGCTCACCGGGCGCTTGCCGTTTACTGGCGATAGCTCTGTTGTTGTGGCGATGCAGCATGTGAACACCGAGCCACCGCCACTGCGTATGTATAACCCGCGCGTGCCGCCGCAGCTTGAGGGGATTGTGCTGCGTGCCATTAGCAAAGAGCCTGCCGATCGCCCGGCCTCGGCCCGCGAATTTGCCCAGCAGCTGCTCACCTACCGCAACAGTGGTGAGCAGGAAACGGTGATCCGCCCGGCCCCGCGCCCGGCGCAACCAGTGCAGCGGACACCAAGCAGCACCACCGCCCCGCGCCCGGTGTTGCCGCCCCCGCGCCCGGCAGTAGCTGAGGCCCGGCCGAATACTAGTAGTGGGAATTTCGGCGGTTTTCTGCTGGGGCTATTACTGCTTGGCGGCGTGCTTGGGCTGGTGTATCTCTTCGCAATTGGTGCATTCGATGGGCTGTTCTCGCTCGCAAACGGGGCAATCAATCGCCCGACGGCCTTGCCTGCAGCTACCACCACTTCAACCAGCACCTTGCCGCAAGTGCCAGTGCCGGATGTTGTGGGCAAAACTGAAGCTGAAGCGCGCACGCAGGTGCAGGGGGCGGGCCTGGGCGTGTTTGTCGCCGAGCCGCGCCACAGCGATACGATTACCGCCGGGCTGGTGATGGAACAGTTCCCGCCAGCACAAATGCCAGTTACCCAGGCCGCTTCAAGCGTCGTAACGCTCACGTTGAGCCTTGGCCCCGAGCTAATCGATGTGCCCGATGTTCAACGCACCCGCGCCGCCGATGCGCGTAACCTGCTGATCGCGGCGGGCTTCCAGGTGCAGGTGCAGGAAGAGCCAAGCACACTTAGCGAGGGCTTTGTGCTTCGCCAGGATCCGGTGAATGTGAAGCTGCCACGCGGCCAAACCGTTACCATTGTGGTGAGCATTGGCAATAAGGTGGTTGTGCCCGAAATTACCGGCCTGAGCGAGGCCGATGCGCGCGCGCGGATTGAGGCCGCCGGGCTGTTCGTTTCGTTTGTTGATCAGCAGGGCTGCGATAAGCTGGGCGACTTGTGTAACAGATTCGGGCCAGGTCTGATTGTCAGTTCCGACCCGCGCCCCGGTACGCGCGTTGAACGCGGTTCGGGGGTGACGCTCGGCCAGCGTAAGCCATAACGACAGGTACATACCCGTTCGTAAGAGTAGAAAAGCCCTATGTCAATCGCTATCGACACAATTGAACTACGCCTGGCGCGCGAGCTAAAGCTGGGCTTGAGCCAGGTGACGCGCACAATCGCGCTGTTCGATGAAGGGAACACGATTCCGTTCATTACGCGCTACCGCAAAGAAGCGACGGGCGGCTTAGATGAAGCGCAGCTGCGGGTGCTTGCCGAACGGCTGCACTACTTGCGCAACCTCGAAGCGCGCCGGGCCGAGGTGCGTGCAGCGCTTGAGCAAGGCGACCACCTGACGCCCGAACTTGCGACCCAGCTCGACGCTGCCGAAACTCTCCAGGCGATTGAGGATATTTACCTGCCCTTCCGGCCCAAGCGCCGTACCCGCGCGCAAATTGCCCGTGAGCAAGGGCTACAGCCCTTGGCCGACGCCCTGCTTGCCCAGGATTCCGGCGGCCAATCGCGCGATGATCTGGCGGTGGCATTTGTTCAGTCCGAACAGGGTGTGGCCGATATCGAGGCGGCGTATGCAGGCGCCCGCGATATTGTTGCCGAAACCATTGCCGAGACGGCAACCGTGCGCCAGGCAGTGCGCGAAGCGACACGCAAAACCGGCGTGCTGCGCGTGGCCCGCAAAGATGAAACGACTGACGCCGAGGGCAAATACCAGCTATATTACGAATTTGGCGAACATCTGGCGACACTGCCGCCACATCGCATTCTGGCAATCAATCGCGGCGAGCGTGAGGGCGCGCTAAAAGTTGAGGTCGATGCCAACCACGCAGCATTTGTGGCGACATTGCAGCGGCGCTATGCCAAAGCACCAGGCTGGCTGGGCGATGAGGTACGCGCCGCCGTGGCCGATGGCTACAAGCGCCTGCTGGCCCCCGCGATTGAGCGCGACCTGCGCGGCGAGCTGACCGAGCGCGCCGAGGCCCATGCCCTGACAATCTTCGCGGCCAACCTGCGCGGCCTGCTGCTCCAGCCACCGTTGCGCGGGCGTGTGGTAATGGGTGTCGACCCGGGCTACCGCACTGGGTGTAAGGTAGCAGTGGTCGATGCAACGGGCAAATATCTTGAGGGTGGCGTAGTGTACTTGCACCAGCCCGAGCGCGCCAGAGAAACGCTCTTGGCAATCGCGCAGCGCTGGGGCGTGCAGGTGATCGCGATTGGCAATGGCACCGCCAGCCGCGAAACCGAAGCATTGGTCGCGGATGTGATTAAGGCCGCAGCCTTCCCGCTACAGTATGTCATGGTAAGTGAAGCTGGTGCCTCGGTTTATTCTGCGTCTGAAGCAGCGCGGGCCGAATTTCCCAGCCTGGATGCCACGCAGCGCGGCAATGTCTCGATTGCGCGCCGCCTGCAAGACCCACTGGCCGAGCTGGTGAAGATCGACCCCAAAGCGCTAGGCGTGGGTTTATACCAGCACGATGTTGATCAGAAGCGCCTGGGCGAACAGCTTGGTACTGTAGTCGAGAGCTGCGTGAACTTCGTTGGCGTTGATCTTAACACCGCCTCGGCGGCGCTGCTGGGCTATGTGGCGGGCTTGAACAGTAAAACCGCCAAGGCAATTGTGGCACACCGCGACGAACATGGCCCATTTGGTGCGCGCAAGCAGCTCCTGAAGGTTAAGGGGCTTGGCCCGAAAGCGTTTGAGCAGGCGGCGGGCTTTCTGCGCATCCCCGAAGCCCCCGATCCGCTCGATAATACTGCCGTTCACCCCGAATCGTACCCGGCGGCGCGGGCATTACTGGCGCGCTACGGCGATGCCACCACGCCCCTGCCCGAAGCCGCAGCACATGTGCGCACGCTCGTTGCAGGTGGATCCATCGCGCCCGCACTGCTCGCCGCTGAGCTGGGCATTGGCGAGCCAACCCTGGCCGATATGCTCGATGCAATGGCTCGCCCGGGCCGCGACCCGCGCGACGATGCGCCACCCCCGCTGCTGCGCGCCGATGTGCTGAAAATGGAAGACCTGCAGCCGGGAATGCAACTCAAAGGCACGGTGCGGAATGTCGTCGATTTCGGTGCGTTTGTTGATATTGGTGTGAAGCAAGATGGGCTGGTGCATGTTTCGGAAATGGCCGATCGCTTTGTCAAAAATCCGCTCGATATCGTACACGTTGGCGATATTGTGGATGTGCGCGTGCTGAGCATCGATCTTGCGCGGGGCCGGATTGGCCTGAGCATGCGTAGCGGGTAAACTGAGCGTATACGCCGTGCTATGTCAATGATGCGTATGCTATAATTTTTTACCAGCATCCGACAGAGGAGTGGGGCCATGGAGCAGCGCATGCTTGATGTAGCCGTCTATCGCTTTGCCAACAGCGGTTCCACCACGGGGCACGACCAGCTGGTGGTCGAAGAGCCGCTTGAGATTCGGCTTGAATATGGCCCGCGTGAAGCCCGCACGCGGAAAAGCATCTCGATCACCATGCGCACGCCGGGCGATGATTTCGCGCTGGCGGCAGGCTTCCTCTTTAGCGAACAAATTGTGCGCCACCCCGCGCATATTCTGCGCATCCGTTTCTGTGGGCCGCCAGTTGGGCCGCGACATCTTCGCAATACCGTGCGCGTCGAGCTCGACCCGGCTGCCGAAATTGCGATCGAACGGCTTGAGCGCCATTTCTATACTACGTCGAGCTGTGGCGTGTGCGGTAAAACCTCAATCGAAGCGCTGCAACTCAGCGATTGCCCACCGTTACCTTCTACTGGCCCGCACATTCCAGCGACAACGATTCATCAGCTACCCGAACACCTCCGCGCTGCCCAGGAGGTATTTGAGTCTACTGGTGGCCTGCATGCCGCTGCCCTGGTAACCCCCGCCGGGCAGATCGAGCTGCTGCGCGAAGATGTCGGGCGGCACAACGCCGTCGATAAGCTGATTGGCACACGGCTGCTTGCCGGGTCGCTTCAGCTGAACCAACACCTGTTGTTTGTCAGTGGCCGGGCAAGCTTCGAGCTTACGCAAAAAGCGGTGGTGGCCGGTATTCCCATTCTGGCGGCGGTTGGTGCGCCCTCAAGCCTGGCAGTTGCGCTGGCTGAAGCCCATGGCCTTACCCTGATTGGCTTTGTTCGTGATCACCGCTTCAATGTCTATACCTGCCCCTGGCGTGTTCTTCCCCATACCCATACCCTATGAGGAGCACCACATGGCTAGTATTCGGGAACCTGAGTATGATTCTAATGATTCGCATGGGCCAGTGCAAAGCGAGCCGCCAATAACCAACGACCCATTGGATCGCGGTACCATCAAAGATGCGGCAGCTGGTTTGCCTGCCGTGCTTTCGTCGATGCAGTATGCCTGGGAAGAAATGGGGGTGGCGCGTAGTGCCATCACCCTGCTAAGCCTTAATCAGGCTGGAGGTATTGTTTGCCCGAGCTGCGCCTGGCCCGAGCCAGATGGGCATCGCCCGCCAGTTGAGTTTTGCGAAAATGGCGCGCGCGCAGTTGCCGATGAAGCAACACTCAAACGGATTACGCCTGAATTTTTCGCCCGTTACAGCGTCGCCGAGCTATCCGAACAGTCGGATTACTGGCTGAATAAGCAAGGGCGCCTCACCGAGCCAATGGTGCTAACACGCGGTGCCACACATTACCGCCCAATCAGCTGGAATGATGCCTTTACGCTAATAGCGATTGAGCTGCGACGGCTAAGTTCGCCGAACGAAGCGGTATTCTATACGTCGGGCCGCACCAGCAACGAGGCGGCCTTCCTCTACCAGCTGTTTGTGCGCCAGTTTGGTACCAACAACCTGCCCGATTGCTCGAACATGTGCCATGAATCGACATCTGTGGCGCTCGCAGAATCGATTGGTATTGGCAAAGGCACGGTTACGCTGGAAGACTTCGCCAAAGCCAGCACGATTCTGCTACTGGGCCAAAACCCGGGCACTAACCACCCGCGTATGCTCATTGCGCTGCAAGAAGCCAAGCGCAATGGTGCGACGATTATCGCCGCCAACCCCTTGCCCGAAACCGGGCTGATGGCCTTCAACCACCCGCAGGAAGTGCGTGGTATGCTCGGGTTAAGCACCAAGCTCACCGATCTCTTCTTGCAGGTGCGCATCAATGGTGATATGGCGCTGCTCAAAGGCATTATGAAAGATATGCTTGAGCAGGAAGCGGCTAACCCTGGCACGGTACTCGATCATGATTTTATTGCGGCGCAAACCAGTGGGTTTGAAGCATTTGCTGCAGCGCTGCGTGCCATGCCCTGGGATGAAATTGTGACTGAGAGCGGTATTGCGCGCGAGCAAATTCACGAGGCAGCCACAATCCTGGCGCGCTCGCAAGGCACAATCACCTGCTGGGCGATGGGGCTTACCCAGCATAAAAACGCTGTCGCTACCATTCAGGAAATTGTTCACTTGCATTTACTGCGCGGCCAGATTGGAAAGCCTGGTGCTGGCCTGTGCCCGGTGCGCGGCCATAGCAACGTGCAAGGCGACCGCACAATGGGCATTTGGGAAAAACCTAAACCTGAATTTCTCGATAGCCTGGCTGCCGAATTTGGCTTTGAGCCACCCCGTGAGCATGGCTACGATACGGTGAAGGCGATTAAGGCCATGCACGATGGGGTGGTGAAGGTGCTATTTGCGCTGGGTGGCAATTTTCTTTCGGCTACGCCCGATACCACGTATACCGCCGAGGCATTACGGCGCTGCCGACTGACGGTACAGGTTTCGACCAAGCTGAATCGCGCGCACCTTGTTACTGGCGAACAGGCGCTGATTTTGCCTTGCCTGGGTCGCACCGAGATCGACATGCAGGCGAGCGGCCCGCAATTCGTTTCAACTGAAAATTCGATGGGCGTGGTGCAGCGCTCGCAGGGGAAGCTGGCACCCGGCTCGCCGCAGCTGCGCAGCGAGGTTGCGATTGTGGCCGAGCTGGCCCAGACGGTGCTTGGCGCACGCAGCACAATCCCCTGGGCGGCGCTTGCCGCCAATTACGACCAGATACGCACCCATATTTCGCATGTGATACCTGGCTGCGAGAACTACAACGAGCGCGTGCGGGTTGCCGGTGGCTTCTACCTGCCGAACGCCGCGCGTGAAGGGCGCTTCAATATACCCGGCGGGCGCGCACCCTTCCTAATATATGATCTGCCGCGCTATGAGTTAGCCCCCGGACAGCTGGTGATGATGACTATCCGCAGTCATGCGCAGTTCAATACGACGATTTACGGCTTGCACGACCGCTACCGGGGCCTCTACCACGAGCGCCGCATTGTGCTAATGAATATTCAGGACATTCAGGCGTCCGGCTTGGCGGCTGGCGATATTGTTGATCTGGTGAGCTATTTTGAAGGGGTTGAGCGGGTCGCCGCGCATTTTACCGTCGTTGATTATCCGATTCCGCTACGCTGTGCCGCCACCTATTTCCCTGAGGCGAATGTGCTGGTACCGATTGAAAGTGTCGCCGAACGCAGTAATACGCCTACCTCAAAGTTTGTGATTATTAGTTTACGGCGCGCTGTACCTACCGCGTAATTATAATCAAGGCTTTCGCTCGCCGCTGATGTGCCTGCGGCAGCTTGGTCATTTTTTGTGCGTAGCGCAAACAAGGAAGTGAATAACGTACTTGGGTGAGCGAAAGCCCTGATAATGTGGATTGTTGACGCAGTGTTGCTGACTCTCAGTGAGGAGGTACACCTATGGCACCCTATTCACCTCGGAATATGGCCGACTACGATGCGACCTACCAGGCATTTACGTGGGATCGGCCCGAGTACTTCAATTTCGCCGCCGATGTGATTGACCGCTGGGCCAGCGAGCGCCCCGATCAGCCCGCGCTGCTCTGGTCGAATGAGGCTGGCGATAGGCGCGATTATACCTGGCGTGATGTACAGCGCGAATCGCAGATTGCTGCAACTGTGCTGGCACAATTGGGCCTGAAGCGCGGCGACCGGCTGTTCATTATGCTGCCGCGTATCCCCGAATGGTGGATGCTGGTGCTGGGCTGTATTCGTGCAGGCGTTGTGTTTATGCCTGGTACGCCCATGCTTACTTCCAAAGATCTACGTTACCGTCTCGAAATTTCTGATGCGAAGGCCGTGATTACCGACCCCGAGAGCGCACCAAAGTTCAACGAGTTGCTAACCGGCACCAGCGTACAGCACTGGATCAGCGTTGGCACCGCGGGCACGCCCTGGCAGAACTACGGCGACCTGGCCGCAGCGGTGAACACACCTGCCACCTTCGAGCGCACGCGCGCCGATGATCCGCTGCTGATTTATTTCACCTCGGGCACAACGGGTATGCCCAAAATGGTCGGGCACACCCAGGCGAGCTATGGCATTGGCCACCAGATTACCGGGAAATATTGGCTCGATCTCACGCCTGAGGATCGGCATCTCACCCTTTCGGATACTGGCTGGGCTAAAGCGGCCTGGGGCAAACTGTTTGGGCCGTGGAGCCAGGGCGCGTGTAATGTAGTATACGATTTTCGTGGGCGCTTCGATGCGCCGCGTATTCTCGATCTGCTCCAGCGCGTGGGTGTTACTAACTTCTGCGCGCCGCCAACCGCATATCGTGCGCTCATATTGCAGGATCTCACCCACTACGATCTTTCAGCTATGCGCCATGCCGTGAGTGCGGGCGAGCCACTGAACCCGGAGGTGATTGCGGTGTGGAAGGAAGCCACCGGGCTTGATATTCGTGAGGGCTATGGTCAGACCGAAAGCGTGTTGATGGTCGGCGTGTTCCCGTGTATGGAACCGCGCCCAGGTGCCATGGGTAAACCTTCGCCCGGCTTCGATGTGCGAGTGATTGATGAACATGGCAATGAGGTGCCCGATGGACAGGAAGGCGATATCGCGGTGCGCATCGCGCCTGCGCGCCCGGTTGGCCTGTTCGAGCGCTACCTGAACGACGAGCGGGCAAATGCTGTTGCATTTCGCGGCGACTGGTACGTTACCGGCGATCGCGCTGTGCGCGATGATGACGGCTATCTCTGGTTTGTGGCGCGTTCCGATGATGTGATCAAAACCTCGGGCTACCGGGTTGGCCCCTTCGAAGTTGAGTCGGCTTTGCTCGAACATTCGGCCGTCGCCGAATCGGCGGTGGTGGGTGTGCCCGATGAGCGGATCGGGCAGCGCATCAAGGCCTTTGTAGTGCTGAAGCCTGGCATTGAGGGTACCGCCGCAATGATCACCGCGCTGCAAGATCACTGTAAGCAGATCACCGCGCCCTACAAGTACCCGCGCGAGATTGTATTTGTGACCGAGCTGCCCAAAACCGTCAGTGGTAAGATTCGCCGGAATGAGCTGCGCCGCCAATCAGGCGGGTAGCGCTTACCGTCTGGTCGTGCCGCACATAATGCTGCGCATCTGCTGAAGTATCTCTATGCGCCGGGCGTGGTACCTTGAAAATTGCGCGAATTTGGAGGTGGCCCAACTCATGCTGATCGATGCAGCGCATCGGCGCTGGTGGCAAATCTTCGAAGTTGTATTTGGTATTCCGTTTTTCGTCGCTCTGGCTCTTCAATATGTGCGCCAGGTTTGTTGCCGCTTGGCTTTTTTGCACCCTTCACCCTGGTGCTTGGTGTAGCCTTTATCATCTTTGACACAAGCTTCGTACTGCTTGCGCGCTGGGAAATAGCCCAGCATAAACAATGCTGTCGCAGGCAAAATTCCATGATGAGAGAATATGATGACTCCCACATTTGACATACGAATGCCCGATCTGCACGGCCAGCTGGCGGTTGTTACCGGTGCCAATAGCGGCCTGGGCTTTGGGTTAACGCGGCGGCTCGCCGCCGCAGGCGCTGCGGTGATTCTGGCGGTGCGTAATGCCGAGAAGGGGCGTCAGGCGATCCAGCAGCTGCTGGCCGAATATCCACAGGCCAACCTTGCGCTTGAGCTGATCGACCTGGCAAATCTACAATCGGTGCATAGCTTTGCCGCGCGATTGGGCGCAGCGGGTCGCCCAATTAACATCCTGATCAATAACGCAGGCGTGATGATGCCGCCGCGTCGTTATACCACCACCGACGACTTCGAGCTGCAATTTGGCGCGAATCACCTCGGGCACTTTGCCCTTACGGCCTGGCTGCTGCCGCTGCTGCGCGCGGCTGGATCGGCCCACGTAACAACCATGAGCAGCGGCGTGAATCACCTTGGGCGCATTCGTTTTGGCGATCTGCAATGGCAGCAGGGCTATTCGCCAGCGCTGGCCTATGCTCAATCGAAGCTTGCGAACTTATTATTCGCCACCGAGCTCGATCGGCGTAGCCGCCAGCAAGGCTGGGGTATTCGCAGCAATGCCGCGCATCCGGGTGTAACGCGCACGAACTTGCAGCGTTCTGGCCCGTCCATGGGCACGGGGCGCAGCGATGAGCCGCTCATGATGCGTTTCTCAAAGGCGCTCCCTGGTATCTGGCAAGAGGTGCCGCAGGGTTGCCTGCCCGCGCTGTTCGCCGCAACCAACCCGCTGGCACCTGGTGGTGCTTATTATGGCCCCGATGGCTTTGGCGAAATGACGGGTATGCCCAAGCTGGCGCGTTTGCCGCGCGGCGCGAACGATCCAGCGGTGGCGAGGCAGCTCTGGGCCATTTCTGAGCAGCTGACGGGCGCGCGCTTTCCGGCAAACGACTGATCATCGTTTTGGCGTGATGTGCGCTAAAAGTTTAAGCTGAATTTAAGGTGTGCACGGGGGTATTTAACACGCGGCGGGGCTGAATTTAGTACAGTACGCATAGCATGATTGAGCAAGGATAGATGCTATGTCGAACATTCAGCCCCGCCGCGTGAGCCCAATCGCCCGCACCATTCGTAAATTTTTCGTCTCTGGCTTTGTGGTAGCCACCTTCGTAGCCTATGCGCTACACGAGCGCTTCGGTGGCGCACCTGCGAGTGCGAATGCTACGCCGCTCCCGCTTGCAGCCCAGCCCACGGCGTTGGCCCAGCGCCCGCCCACAACAGCGCAGCCGCCAAAGCTCCCGCAAGCAGCCGTGCCTACCGCGCCACCGCCCCCAACCGCACGCGCACTCCCCACTGTAGCCCCCACCGAAGCTCCTACGGATGCGCCGGTTGCCCAGAATAACGGGCTGTACCGTGATGGTTCGTATGCTGGCCCGGTCACCGATGCGTATTACGGTAACATGCAGGTTCAAGCAGTTATTCAAGCTGGTAAGCTCACCGACGTGCAGATTTTGGAATACCCCAACGACCGCAGAACCTCGATTCGCATCAATAACATTGCGCTCCCTTATCTGATTAGCGAGGCTATCCAGGCCCAGAGCGCCAATGTCGATGCAATTTCGGGCGCGACACTGAGCAGTGATGCATTTGTGCAATCGCTGCAATCGGCACTTAATAGCGCAAAAAACAAAGGCGCGGCGTGAGGCAAACACGCATTCTGATGGGCATGCCGGTGACGGTTGAGATCGCCGATTCCGGCGCAACTATGGACTTGCTTGATGCAGTGTTTGCGTACTTCGAATACGTTGATGCGACATTCAGCACCTACAAGCCCGAGAGTGAGATTAGCCGGATTAACCGGGGCGAGCTGGCGGTAGCGCAGGCCAGCGCCGATATGCGGGCCATCTTCGGGTTAGCCGAGCAGACGCGCCAGGAAACGGGTGGTTATTTCAACATTACGCGCAATGGCGAGTATGACCCTTCGGGCATTGTGAAGGGCTGGGCGATCGACCAGGCGGCTGAGCTATTACGCGAACGTGGTTGCGCTAATTTCTATGTCGATGCCGGTGGCGATATTCAGGTTGTGGGCTTGAATGCGAGTGGCGTGCCCTGGCGGGTAGGTATTCGCAATCCCTTCAACCTGCATGAGATTGTGAAGGTGCTGGCGGTGACCGACTGTGGCGTGGCAACGTCCGGCACCTCGATCCGCGGCCAGCATATCTACAACCCGTTTGCGCCGAGTGAGCCACTGACCGAAATCGTGAGCCTGACGGTGATTGGGCCGGATATTTACGAGGCCGACCGCTTTGCAACTGCGGCATTTGCCATGGGGCGCACAGGTATTTTCTTCATCGAACAGCTTACTGGCCTGGAAGGCTACGCGATCGATGCCCACGGCCAGGCTACGTTCACCACCGGTTTTATGAGGTATATCGCCCATGATGAAGCTGATTGATAACTTGCTGAACCGGCTGACCATGTACCGGCTGGCGCTGTATTACATGATCTTCTTGCTGGCGATTGCAGTGATGTTTGCCTGGGCCGGGGTGCTGCCCTACGATCCATATGCGCTGTTGTTTACCATCGGCGTGGCACTGGCCGCGTGTGGCATTACCAATGCGATGTTTGCGCGTACCTATGGTGTGCCTGCCAATAGCGAGTCGGCCTCTATCTCGGCACTGATTCTGGCGCTGATTATCACGCCAATTAGCTCGCCCCAGGATATCTGGTTTGTGGCCTGGGCCGGGGTGCTGGCGATGGCATCGAAGTATATTGTGGCGTGGCACCATAAGCACCTGTTTAACCCGGTGGCTTTTGCGGTGGCACTGACCTACCTGGTGCTGAATCAATCGGCGAGCTGGTGGGTGGGCACGCCGCCAATGTTGCCGTTTGTGCTGCTGGGTGGGCTGCTGCTGGCACGCCGCCTCCGCCGCTTTGGCCTGGTGCTCAGCTTCCTGGGTGCGGCACTGGCGGCGGTGGTAGTGCTTTCGGCGCTCAGTGGGCAGCGCATCGGCGCGGCGCTGCAACAAACTGCGCTTTACTCGCCGCTATTCTTCTTCGCCTTTATTATTCTTACCGAACCGCTGACGGCACCGCCAACCCGTCGCCAGCAGCTGGCGTATGGCGCGCTGGTGGGTGTGCTCTTCGTTCCCGAATTTCATATTGGCTCATTCTACACCACGCCCGAGCTAGCAATATTGATTGGGAACCTGCTCTCGTTTATGGTAAGCCCCAAGGCCACGCAGGTGCTGACGCTGCGCGAAAAAATCCAGATCGCGCCCGATGTGTACGACTTTGTGTTTGCCCCGGTGCGCCGTTTTGCGTTTGCCCCCGGCCAATATATGGAATGGACGCTGGGCCACGCCGATGCCGATGGGCGCGGCAACCGCCGCTATTTCACGCTCGCCTCGTCCCCAACCGAAGATACCTTGCGCCTGGGCGTAAAATTCTATCAGCAATCGAGCAGCTTCAAGCATGCGCTCCTTGCGATGAACCAGCAGACAGAAATTGTAGCAGCGCAGCTGGCAGGCGATTTTGTGCTGCCAAGCGACCCAGCGCAGCCGTGTGTGTTGCTTGCCGGCGGCATTGGCATTACGCCATTCCGCAGCATGCTCAAATACCTGATCGATACGCGCCAGCGCCGCCCAATTGTG
This sequence comes from Chloroflexi bacterium SZAS-1, assembly GCA_018266315.1. Taxonomy (GTDB): domain Bacteria; phylum Chloroflexota; class Chloroflexia; order Chloroflexales; family Roseiflexaceae; genus Kouleothrix. The sequence continues at coordinate 14,436 of JAFEAS010000060.1, forward strand.
GTGTTTTATGCTAACCGGCGGGTTGAAGATATTGTGTATCGTGATGTCCTCGACCAGGCGTACTACGAGCTTGGCATCAAAACGATCTATACTATCAGCGACACCAAATCGCTGCCGCAAGCGTGGCGCGGGCGGGTTGGGCGTATCAGCCCGCAGCTGATTATGGCCGAAGTGCCGCACTACCAGCAGTGTACGTTCTATCTTTCCGGCCCGCCGAGCATGGTCGAAGCATTTAAGGATATGCTGAACCAGATGCATGTGAAGCCGAGCCAGATCAAAACCGACCTGTTTGCTGGGCTGGTCTGAGCTTTGCAAGGCTTCGCCCGGGCGATATTCGGTGCGCCGCATGCATAAACTACCGCACATATGACGACCATTCTGCTGATTGATGACGATGCGCGTCTGACCGAGCCGATCCAATTTCAGCTAGAGGCGCTAGGCTATACCGTGGCGATTGCGCACGATGGTGCGGCGGGCGTGCAGCTTGTGATGAGCATACGGCCTGATTTGGTGCTGCTCGATATTATGCTGCCGGGAAAAGATGGCTGGCAGGTATGCCACGAAGTGCGCCAGTTTTCGCAGGTGCCGATCATTATGCTCACGGCGCTAGGCCAGGAAATCGACCGTATTCGTGGGCTGGAACTTGGGGCCGATGATTATTTGACCAAGCCCTTTTCGTTTCATGCGTTGGTTGCGCATATTAAATCATTATTGCGGCGGGTACAGTGGGACCAGGCACTGCTGACTGCCAACCAGGTACGAATTGGCGAGGTGGTGCTCGACCCGGGCGCGCACCGGGCCTGGAAGGCCAGCCAGGAATTAGCGCTGCGCAACAAAGAGTACGAGCTGCTCTCGCTACTGATGCAGCAGGCTGGCAAAGTGCTCACGCGCGAGCTGTTATTCAACCAGATCTGGGGCACCGATTGGCTCGGCGATACCCGCACGCTCGATGTGCATATTCGCTGGTTGCGCCAGAAGATTGAGAACGACCCTTCAGCACCGCAATACATCCAGACCGTGCGCAATGTTGGGTATCGCTTTGCAACGCCCGAGGAAGTGCGATTGTGAATGCCCTGCGATCGCTGCGCGCCCAGTTGGCGGCGGCTATTCTTACTGCCCTGGCGCTCGGGCTGGGCCTGCTGCTGATCATGGCGGGCAATCAGATGTCGCGCATGACGATGGAAGCGTTTATTCACGAGCAGCAGGCCCAGGCGCTGGCACTGGCAAATACGTTCCCCGAGGCATTCGAACGCCAGAGCGCGCAGCAGCTCCTTGGCGCATGGATGGCGCGCCGCAATCAGCTTCAGGGCGATTTCACCACCGACACGAATGTCAATCTGTTTACTACTCGCGGCGCGCTTGTGGTGAGTAGCAGCTCGAACGGGCGCTTAGTGGTGGATAATGCGCGTGTCCTTAGCGGGAATGTGGTCAGCACCGTGATAGATGGCCGCCTCTATACGGCGGTACCGGTGGTTCATGAGGGGCGCGATGTACTGGGCACGCTGCAGCTCGATACCTCAACCGCGCCCGTCAATAATCGCCTGTTTTCGCGCTGGCTTGCGCTGATTGGTGCGGCAGCGGGCGCGCTGGTGCTGGCATTTGCCATTGCCATGTGGGTTGCCGCCCAGCTTACGCGCCCACTCTCGCAGCTGCGCGGGGTTGCGCAGCAAATGGCCGAAGGGCAGCTACATGCGCGGGTGGCAATCGACGATACGGTGAACGAGCTAGCATCGGTTGGCGCAATGTTCAACCATATGGCCGAACGGATCGAGCAGACGGTGCAGCAACAGCGCGATTTTGTGGCAAATGCCTCGCACGAGCTGCGCGCCCCGCTGGCATCGATTAAAATTCGCGCCGAGGCATTGGCGAGCCAGAATGTTGGTGGTATGCGCGCCCAGCAATATGCTGCCGAAATTAACGATGATGTGAGCCAGCTTGCCGACCTGGTCGGCAATTTGCTGCAGCTCTCGCGAGTTGAGGGCGGCGCATTCACCCTGCCGACGCAGCCGCTGAATGTGCTCGACGAATTGCAGGCATGTGTGCGCGCTGCTACGCCGCGTCTGGCACAGCGACATCAGCATTTTGAAAGCCAGCTCGCCGACGATATTCCTAATCTGTACCTTCAGCCGAACGATTTAACGCTGATGGTCGGCAATTTGCTGGATAACGCGATTAAGTACACGCCTGAAGGTGGCTGCGTTAGCCTGGCGGTGGCGTGGCACGCCCATGCGCTTGAAATTGCGGTGAAAGACTCGGGCGAGGGCATCCCACCGAGCGATCTGCCGCGCATTAGCGAGCGCTTTTTCCGCGTCGATCGCGCACACACGCGTGAGGTGCCGGGAGTGGGCCTGGGCCTGGCGCTGGTGGCGGCAGTGGTTCGCCAATATAACGGCACGCTACGGTTTACTAGCAGCGGTGTGCCGGGGGAAGGCACCCAGGCATATATTGAGCTGCCAGGCATGCCTGCCACATAGGGGGGTAGCTACTCTGCGAACCCGGTATCGGGCGGGAGGTTGGGGCGCGCCATTGCGGCGCTTGCCAGCTCGTGGCAGCGCTCGTTTTCGGCGGCACCGGCGTGGCCCTTCACCTGAATGATCTGCACGTTATGGCGCTCGCATTGGGCTAACAGCGCGGCCCACAGGTCGGCATTTTTCATCGGCTCGGGTTTGCCATCTTCCAGGCGCTGCCAGCCGTTCGCGCGCCAGCGCTGCGCCCAGCCCTTTGCAATCCCATTCACCACATACGCCGAATCGCTGAATACTACCACGGCGGCGGGCTTTTTCAGCGTTTGCAGTGCGATGATGCAGGCCATGAGCTCCATGCGGTTGTTAGTAGTGTGCGCGAAACCGCCCGCAAGCTCCTTCCGCTTTTCGCCAAAGAGCAGCACCGCGCCGTAGCCGCCGACGCCAGGGTTAACCATGCAGCCGCCATCGGTGTAGCATACTACCTTGCCAGCGGCCAGGGCTTCACGATGCAGCTGGTAATAATCCACGCCGGGCGCGTCTGCGCGGCTGATGCGGATGTTGGTTGGCGCTTGCCCGGCACGCTCGCGATACCAGGCTTCGGCTTCGGCGCGCGACTGGAAGCTTTTGTACACGGCGTTGGGCAACCCTTTGATCTGCGCCTCGGCTCCCGCGTTCCCGAACCATTCATCGTAGAGGCCCGGCGAGCGCCCGACCACAACCGCGTAAATTTTGTGTTTTGCCATACTGCGTGCCTGGTATATGTGACGATTGCTAGTTGACCCGGCTCGGTCGATTAAGGTTGCCTGCTGTCGATGGTCAATTGTAGCGTTATATGCGTGCGCAGAAACGAATGCGCAGCGGGGAGTAACAGCGCAATCTCACCAACATTCCACCAGAAGTGCACATCAATACGCGGCGCAGTGGTAACGCCGGGCAGGCGGCAGAGAAAGGTTCCCTGCGTCGCCGGGCTGCGCGCCAGCCAGCCATCGCGCCCGAAAATGCCGGGTAGCCCCTGTGCCGAAAGCTGCGGGAATCCCAGCCGCTGCAATTCGCTGCTCATTTCGAGGTAGCGCAGCATCATATAGCTATGCTCGCAGGCGTGCGCAAAAGCCCATGCCAGCAGTAGCCAGACCCACATGCCGCGCATGCCGCCGCGCACCAGGTACATAATCAGCGCAACCACCAGCCAATTCCACACGAAATGAACCCATTCTGCATTGGCTGCCGAGATCAGGCCGCTGGATGCGAACGGCGGCCATTTCAGAATGTGATACTGAATCAGCTGGGCGGTGTGCTCAATTGTGTGGAAGCCCTGCGCAGCCAGGAGTATGCTCAATACCATAATGACTCTGCCATGGCGGCGTAGGTCGTCGCGCCATTTGAGCGCGCCTGGCACGAGCAGTAGCCCCAGCCCGAGCGCGGCGGCCCACCACAGCGGCCATCCCCACACCCGCACGCCCAGCGTGCCAATGCCTAGCGCCAACAGCAGCGCTGCTAGCACCAGCCAGCTGCGCTTGCGCGGGTGGAGCAGTGCGAGGATGGGGAAGCGCGGGCTGCGCGCGGGCAGCGCGTGTGCGGCCATAGATGCCTCCAAGCAGCGAGTATCGATTTGCTATTTACCACAGAGACACGAAGACGCTGGAATGCGCACATAGCAGATGGTGTACGTCACATGTTCATTGGTGGAACACTTTCCCTTTGGCACCCTGCTGCCCTACTCCCGCGTGATGGTCAGGCGCGTGCCCGGCGTAGGCGCAGCTACCTGCGATACCGCGCCATCGGGCCAGCGCACCAGCAGCTGCCTTGGCGTTTCACCCGCCGGGAAACCGAATTGCACGCGTGCAGGCAGCCCGGAAAGGTAGCCCGCCTCGGCGCGCACCATGCGGCTATAGGCTGCTGTGCCAGTGCGGAGCTGCACGGCTGCCCCCAGGGCGCGCGTGTTTTTGCTGCCCGGCCAGCGCAGATCGACGGCCAGGCTGGCCCCGCCGCACAGCTGGTTCTCGAAGAGCTGGCTCGGCGCGTTCAGGTTGTTCACTACAATATCCAGGTCGCCATCGCCGTCGAGGTCGGCAATCGCCATGCCGCGCCCGCTGCGCGCCGAGCCCAGACCCCACTGCGGCATCGGCACAAAATGGCCCGCGCCGTCGTTGTGCAGCGCCTGGTTTTGTTCCACCAGCGCGCCATTCGGCAAATAATTGAACAGTTCGGCCTCAATCATACCGTTGGCGACATACAGATCGAGCCAGCCGTCATTGTCGAGGTCGGCAAACTCACCGCTCCAGCTCCAGCCCGTCGCATCGACGCCGCGCGCATAGGCCTGGTTGCGGAAACCGGTTGCGCCCGGCACTTGCAGCACATTCTCGACAATCTGCGGGTCGCCTAGCGGCACCGGGCTCCACATTTCGCTCATCATGGGCTGCCATTCGGCCAGAGTTGCTACGCCCTTATCGTAGGGCTTCATGTCGGTGGCGAACAGCACTGGCTGCCCGGTGTTGTCAATATCACCACTATCGAAGCTCATGGTGCTGTGGCTGGTGGCGCTGAATGGCTGCATTGCGGCCCAGCCGTCGTTCTGCCGTACCCAATACTGGTCGGGCGTGGCAAAGTCATTGCCTACTAGAATATCGGGCTGGGCGTCGTGGTTCAGGTCGAACAGTGCCAGGGTCAGCGCCTGCGATTTATGCGCCAGCTGCAGCGGTACGAACCGTTCGCCGCTGCGAGTGTAGACATACACGCCTGCACCTGGCCCCATCAGGAAGCTGTTGCCCTGCGCGGTCAGCAGCTCGGCATCATACGAGGCGGCGACGAAATCGAGCGCGCTGTCGCCGTTCAGGTCGCCCCAGGCCATGGCATAGGCAGGACGCGCTACATTCGGCAGCAGCTCGGGCGTAAAGCGTGCCGCCGGATCGCCGGTATTATGCCAGTAGCTCGGCGCAGCCAGTCGGCGCGTAAACACAATATCGAGGCGACCATCGCCATCAACATCGACCAGGCTCACGGCGCGCGTATCATGCTGCGGCAGGCGCTCGGCGCGGAAGTGTAGATCACCTGTATTCCACAGCAGCGTTGCCGCGCCATGGCTATGTGCCAGCACCACATCCAGCCACCCATCGTCATCGAGGTCGCCAATTGCCACGCCTGCGCCATTGCCCTCGAACATGCGCGCCACCGGCCTGGGCGTGGCAGTAGTGTGGTCAAGGTCGTGCGCAGCAAACACGCCGGTGCATGGTTCCGGCGGCGCGGCAAGCGCAACCGACTGCACGTGCACTGCGGCTGGTGGGCCACTGAGCGGTGCAACCTGCGCGCGCTGCGGTGGGTTGCCACAGCCCGCAAGCAGCAGTGTCACGGCAAATATGGCAGAAACGCTCTGCTTCATCTGTACTTTTGCCCTTGGCTTGCGCCTGCGTCTAGCGCCCGCCCATGCCCGAAAGTGCAATGCCGCGAATAAACCAGCGCTGCGCGACGATATACACCAGCAGCACCGGCAGCATCGCAATCACCGAGCCAGCCATTAGCAGATTCCATTCAACCTTATACTGGCCCTGGAAGGTGCTCAGCCCGACGGGTAGCGTGCGCATTGCGGCCGAGTTCGTCACAATCAGCGGCCACAAAAATTCGTTCCATGTATTCAGCGACACAAAAATCGCCAGCGCGGCCAGCACCGGCCCGCTCAGCGGCAAAATCACGCTCCACCAGATGCGCAACGAGGTTGCGCCATCGATCCGCGCCGCTTCATCGAGATCGAACGGAATGCCGGTGAAGTATTGGCGCAGCAGGAAGGTGCTGAACGCCGAGAATGCGGGCGGCAAAATCAGCGCCTGGTAAGTATCGAACCAGCCCAGCAGCCGCACGATAATAAAATTCGGAATCATCGTGACCTGGAATGGAATCATGAGCGTTGCCAGGTAGAGCAGAAACAGCAGATTACGCCCAGGAAAGCGCAGCCGGGCAAACGCAAATGCCGCCAGCGACGACGTGAGGATTTGCAGCACCGTCACGCTGATCGTAACGATCAGGCTGTTCAGGTAGAAGCGACCAAACGGCATCGACGAAACCGCGCGGCTGTAGTTGTTCCAGGCAATTTGCGTGGGAATCCACACTGGCGGGTAGGCGAACGTTTCGGCAGGCGTTTTCAGCGAGGTGCTCAACATCCAGATAAATGGTAGCAGCATCACCACGCTGCCCAGCAGCAGAAAGATATGCAGCAGCACCGCACCCCAGCGCGATTGAATGCGGCGGCGCGGCGGCATGTTCAGCAAGTCGGTCGCCATTAGCCTTCTCCGGTTTCGTAATGCACCCAGCGCCGCTGCAACCAATTCTGAACGAGCGTGCAGGCGAAGATAAATGCAAACAGCACCCAGGCGCTGGCCGAGGCTTTACCCATTTGGCTGTATTTGAACGCCGCCTGATAGATATACATCACAATCGACATGGTTGCGCCTGCTGGGCCGCCGGTGCCGCGTGTCATCACAAATGGTTCGCTGAAGAGCTGGAACGCGCCGATCATCTGAATAATCAGCAGGAAGAATGTTGTTGGGCTAACCATGGGTAGAGTAATGTTCAGCAGCTGCTGCCAGGGGCTCGCGCCATCGACTTTGGCGGCGTCGTACAGCTCTTCGGGGACGCTTTGCAGCCCAGCCAGGTAGATCACCATAGTGAAGCCCATATTCTTCCACACGGTGAGCAGCACCACCGCTGGCTTGGCCCAGGCCGAGCTATTGAGCCAATCGGGCGGGGCGATTGGCAGGCCGGTTACATCACCCAGCCACCAGAACACCGCGCTCACAATGCCAAAATCGCGGTTGAACATCCACTGAAAGATCAGCGCGGCGGCTACTACGCTGCTCACCACCGGCATAAAGTAGATCAGCCGGTAGAACTTCACGCCGCGAATGCCCTGATTGAGCGCCAGCGCCACGGTTAGCCCGGCGACTAGTTGCAGCGGCACAATGGTTACGGCATAGAAGAGCGTGTTGCCGAAGGCTTGTATGAATAGCGGGTCGCGGGTGAAGATTTCAATGTAGTTGTTCAGGCCGATAAACTGGGGTGGGGTAAGCAAGTTCCAGCGCATCAGGCTCAGCGCCAGTGAGCCAAGCACAGGAATGACGATGAAGAGCAGAAAGCCCAGCAAACTCGGCAGCAGAAATAAGTATGCTTCATTCTGCCGCCCAGGTCGCCAGCCGCCCCGGCTGCGCTTCGCTACGGTTGGCAGCGATGGTTGTTCCGCTTGCGTTGCCATACATTGTCCTGCGGCTATGCCATAGTATGCTGCGAGGGACAGCGTTAGGCAAACCTGCCACGCCATCCCTCGCCACACCCTTACCGTCGCACGAACGTTACTTCTTCGGGTAGCCCTTATCCTTCAAGAAGGTATCGACCTGCCCACAGATCGCTGTTGCTGCGTCGGCGGGGCTCTGCTCGCCCGACCAGACTTTCTGCAAGCCCGGCTCGATGATCGAACCGCTCAGCTCGTCCCAATCGGGGAAATAGCCGAACGCGCCAACCTTCGATGCCTCGCCTTCAATCAGGAAAGCTTGCTTGTTCGCGGGCGGCGTGGTTTGCTTTAGGAACACATCCTTGGCGACGGTTTGCAGCGCCGGGAAGATTTCGCCCGACTGGGTGTACAGCTTCTCGCCGCCATCGCTGCTTTGCAGCCAGCTCAGGAATTCCCAGGCAGCATCCTTATTATCGCTCTTGGCCGACATCACCCAGGCTGCGCCGCCCGCGCCATTCGCGCGCTGGCCGCCCTTGGGAATTGGTGCAGCAACGACATCGTACTTCAGGTTGGCGGCGTTGAACGCCGACACGCGGCTGGAGTTTTGCAGAATCATCGCCGCCTGGCCGGCCTGGAATACCGCCGCGTCGCCGCCCGCTTGGCCCAGGGCAGCATCGCGCATTGCCAGGTTCTTGTTCATCAGGTCGCTGAAGAAGGTAATACCTGCTAGCGCTTTTGCATCGCTGAGCGTGCACTTTGAGGGGTTGCGCATATCGTCGAGGATGCTGCCGCCGTTCTGCATCACAAACTTCGACCACTTGCCGCCCTCAGCAGCCAGCGCATAGCGCGTCACGCGGCCATTGCCCTCGATCTTCGCCAGCTTCTGCGCGTCGGCCATGAAATCGTCCCAGGTCCAGTCATCGGTTGGGTAGGGTACGCCCGCCTCATCGAAAATCGCCTTGTTATAGTAAATCACGTTGGTTTCGATATCGCGTGGGAAACCGTAGATTTTGCCGTCGTAGCTGGCCGATTCAAGCAGCGCGGGCCAGTAGTCCTTGGTGTTGTAATTGCTCTTCTGGATGTAGGGCGTCAGGTCTTCAAGCACGCCCGTAGCCGCATAGCTAGGGGTTGGCCACAAGAACAGCACGTCGGGAATCTGGGTCGAATCGCCACTCGCCCACAGGGTCTTCAGCTTGGTGAAATAATCATCCCACGGCTGATGCCAAACTTCGACTTTGATATTCGGGTGCGTCTTCATGAACTCGGCGGCCACCTTTTCGTGGCTGGCCTTCTCTTCGGGGCTGCCCCAGAACCCCCAGGTAATGGTCGTTTGTGCGCCGCTGCTGGCTGCTGCCGTAGGCTGTTCGCCGCTGGCGGCAGCGGTGGGTGGTGCGCTTGCTGGGGCGCTGGTTGCCGCGGCAGGCGCGCTTGTGGCCGCTTCCCCGGCGGCTGGTGCGCTCGTAGCCGCGCCGCCCGCTGGTGTGGTGCTGCTGCCACATGCCGCCAGCACCAGCAGTGCGCTTACTAACAGCGCCGCAAGCGATGGGAATCTGAGCTTGTGCATACTCCAATCCTCCTTATAGAGAATACTCCCTATAGCAAACATAGGCGCAAGGCTCTTACATGGCGCCATGTGCATAGGCTCATAGCAAGTTGGTGTGCTGTGTGTGGAGCGGCATTGTACCACAAGTGTTATTCGTGGGTAATGCGTGATGCGGTAACAGATGGGTGATATTTAGTAGACCGAAGGTAGATGGCACTATTTCCAGACCGTATCGATGAATGCCAGCATGGCGCGGTTGAAAAGTGCAGGCCGTTGTAGAGGCGCGAAATGGCTTACTCCGTGAAGTTCAATAAACCGTGCACCTGGAATGGTGCGCGCAAGATATTCGGCATGCTCGCGCTTAATGAACTCGTCGTGCTCGCTCTGTACGATAGCTACGGGCACGCGGATGCGGGATAGATCCTGTGCTGAGTAATTCGGCTCGGTTTTTTGCATCTGCTCTACAGCGGCAGCAAAATCATCGAACTGCTCGGGAGTGGATGAGAGCGCAGTGTAATCGTGGACATGCCGCCCGAAGCAGCGTTGGAGCACGGGAGTAAACTCTACCTCTTTCGTGCCGCTGGGATCCATGTTACAGCCAAAGAAGAACACACCTGTGGCGCGCTCGGGCACCTGCGCTGCTAATACTAGCGCGGTGCAGGCACCATCGCTCCAGCCCACGAGTGCCGCTTCGGGGAGGTGCAGCGCATCCATAACGGCAGCGACGTCGGCGGCCATGAGCGTATATGAATATGGCTGCTCGTCGCGGGTGCTGCGGCCATGGCCGCGGCTATCGATCACGATGGCGCGGTACCCGGCGTTTACCAGCGCAGGCACCTGGTAGCCCCAGTTGCCGCTGTGGCCCAGGCCGCCGTGGAGCAGTATAACGGGCGAGCCTGCGCCAAAACTTGCATACCAGATGCGCGCCCCGGCATGCGCAACATTGCCCTGGTCATCGGTGGTGGGTAATGGTAGCGCACCTTCGGCGGCAAACTGGCTGAGATCGTCATCGTGTCGTTCCAATGTACATCTCCTATACTAGCTGCTTCGAGGCGCGACCCAGCGCGCGAGGTGCTATTTACCTCAACACAGGTATTGGAGATAGAGTGTAGAACAATAGTGCTATGTTGTCAATGGCTTCGTCGTACTCTTATTCAATAACCTAACGGAGTTTAGTGGTTCTGAATAGGGCTTGAGTTTCTCAATAAATCGATGATGTAAAGAAAATGTGCTACTATGTGCGTAGTTGGAGAGTCTGAGGTGAGAATGCTTTAATAACACAAATTACGCGGTCGGTGTTTTTCGCCTTCGGCAGATTGGTACGTTTGTATCATTGTGTTCCGCTGGTGGCGCTTCGTACCAACAGTGGGACACAAAAAACAGTTTGGTACCATGCATTAAGCTAGAAACCTTACCTGCTCTCGTTCGTACTACCAGTAGAGTGTTGAATTACAGGAGGCTTTTTATGGAACGTCAGACAACCTGCCCAGAATGTGGGGGCGATAATGTCTTTGCTCATAATGAAATTGGCGCAAGGGGTGGCTATGGGCCAGATCTGCTTCCCGGTTTGAGCGGAATATTCTCAATTTACGGGGCCAAAATGCGGGTGGTTTTGTGCAAGGATTGTGGGCTGATGCGATTCTACGCAAGTAACGAGGCTTTGGCAAAGGTTGGTACAGAAACTGGCTGGGTTCGTCTAACGGAAAACCAATAGTCTACGCCATTCGTGATTGAGCGCACCTGTATACCGCCGAGATTATTTCCAGCAACATCTTTATTAATCTGGGTTGCGCCTGCAATTGCGCTCAATCTGGTTAATCGCTGGTTGGATGGCAATAATGAAGTAATTCTCACTTGCAATCTTTCCGACCGTTGATTACTATACAATTTATCCCGCCGAGCACGTACTAGGTTTGATCTGTGCGCACTGTTTTCGGCGGGGTTTCATTCTGAAATCCTGTGACGACTCATGGCACTGCATATTGCGCCCGAATCGCAGAACCAGCGACCTACCACTGATGGTTGGCGTACCGCCTCTGATCGTGTGCTTATTTCTCTCCATTATACCTTTGCGAGCACCCCTTTCTGGGCTGCGCTCATACTGATCATGGTTGCCGGGCGCGCCCGCTGGATTCTTGGCCATACGGCATATGCTGCTCTTGATGATCCGCTTGAGGCGCTGCCGCATGATCATTTGACGACCCTTTTCCAGTTCTTGGTTGACGGAACTCTCAGCGCCGCCATACTTTCGATCATCCTGATCCCAATCAGCGTAATCGTGTTACCGAACCTCATTACAGTGCGTCATCAAATCCGCGTGTTTACGCTGTTTGTTTTGAGTTGGATTCTCTTTCTTTTCCTCCCACGGCTTTGCATCTGGTGGTTTGCATCTTATTAGCATCCTAAATGATGTGTGACAAAGTCCCATGACATCTTGCATGTTGCATCTGCCTAAACACCTGAAGCGACCATCATGTAATTGCCGTCCAACATTGCGTTGCAACCAACGCTGCTTCGCGTCGAGCAATATTAAGCGAATTTTACATGCTAGCATATGCTCAAAGTGTTCCCTAACCATCCGTGTCAGCGCGGCTGAACGCCAGGCGATGGACGGTGCAGCCTCGAGCATAGCTCGAGGCTGCACCGTCCATCAAAGTAATCCAACAGCGTTGATATTACACCGGCCCGCCACCGGCATGCACGCCCACGTCGTTCACCTCACTGGCAACCGCAGCGGCAGGCTTTGCGGCGAGTAGCTGATCGAAGAGGGGCATGCGGCGCGTGCGTAGCGCTGCTTCGGCATAGAGGAACATCGCCGCTGACCAGGCTTGCTGGGCATACCCCATCGGGTGACCGCTATCCCCATGCATCCATTCGTTAAATTCCCAATCGCTGTTGCTGCCCTGGTAGTTGGCGCGCGCCAAACTTAGTAATACCTGTTCGGCTTCATGAATCCAGCCGTGCCGCACCAGCGCAGCCACATGGAAGCCGCCGATCATCGGCCAGATGCCGCCATTGTGATATTGATGCGGAATATTAAGGTTGCGGCTGCGGTAGTACTCGCGCCAGTTGCTTTCGCCAGGGTAAATCGGTGGGTGAATCGCCTTGGTGGGATAAGGCTCGTGCATGCCAACCTGGCGCATAAACCGCAGAATATGCTCGGCGCGATGCCGATCGGCGACACCGGTAAGGATGGCGAGCAAATTCCCCAGGCTATCGCACCAGTCGCCATATTCGCGGAAGGCCACCCAGGGCAGGTAATACGGGCGGCTCGAAATGGTGCCGATATTATGGTAGAGCATAAACCATTCGAGCCGAAACGATTTTAGCTGTTCCAGCTGCGTTGCGAAATGCTCGGCAACCCAGCAGCGGTCAATCCACATTAGCAGGTTCAGCCGCTCATGAATTCCGGCGGCATCAATTGCCAGCTGGTGTGCTGGGATTGTGGCGGGCAGCGTACGGGCGATCTCGTGGTGGGCCAGGGCAGCAGCATAGTACAGAACGTTATCGTAAAGGGTGTTATAGCGTACCGCCAGCAGATCCATCCAGTCGCCAGCCTCAGGAATCTCGATCAGCCCGCATTCGTTCATGTCCTGGTATTCTAGCCAGATCATGGCGCGATCGATGCTAGGCCAATGCTGTTGCACAAATGCGTGATCGCCTGTAGTGGTGAAATAAAGGTAGTGCCCGAGGATATACCACAGATTGGAATCAGCCGCGCCTGCGTTTTCGGTGCTGACATAGCCAGTATCGGGGTTAACATTCAGCTGAATCAGGCCGCGCGCCGATTGGTGCGCGGCCATAGTTTCGAGCGCGGCCCGCGCCGTGGCAAGCAACTGCTGCTCGCCGGTGGCGACGGCCCCGAGGAAGACCACGCCATTGTCGCGCGCCCAGATCTGCGGGTAGCCAGCTGCTAACCCGGAAGCGCGAAAGCCAAACGGGGTGATGCAGCGATCCAACACTTCACGCGCCCGCTGGCGGGCTTCGTCAATGTACTGTTCGTTGTTCATCAGAACCCTCACTGCGTTATGGTGACCATGCTCAGATCGTGTGATTGATGATTGAGTTCATCGCTGACAATAAAGCTGACATAAAATGTGCTTCCTGCGCCGGGCGTGCTGTGAAACCAGATCTGCCCGCCATGAAGTTCTATTAGTAGGCGCGCGATGTGCAGCCCTAGCCCGGTGCCTCCGGTACGTGGTGTTGTAACAGTATGCGCGCGAAAGAAGGCATTGAAGAGGTGCTGCTGATCATCTTTGGTGATACCCATGCCGGTATCTTCAACGACGACTTGCGCAAACCCCGCATCGCCTGGCTCGATGCGTATTGTAATTGCCCCCCCATCGGGCGTGTACTTGCTGGCATTGCTAAGCAAATGCCCAATGATCTGCGCTGCCCGGTGTTCATCGCATAGGGTGAGGGGGAGCGCGTGAGCGATGAAGGTAAGCTGCTGATTTCGGCTAGCGAGCTGTGCCTTGTATTTGAGGCATTGCAATTCTACTAAGGTGCGCAGGTCGGTGGGGCGCAGCACCAGCTCGATACGTCCGGTTTCGATGCGCGCCAGATCGAGCAGATCGGCGGTGATGCTACGCAGCCGTAGCACATTTTGTAATGTCGCTTGAATGGCGTGGCGCTGTTCAGCGTTCAGCGGGCCATACTCATCACTCAAGAGTAGCTCAACATACCCGAGAATGGGCGTGAGCGGATTGCGTAATTCATGTGCAGCGATAGTAATAAAGTCTGTTTTTATTTCATCCATTCGGCGCAGCTGGCTATTGGCTAGTAGTAATGCCGTTGTACGCTGCTCGATGGTGTTATGTAGCTGTTGCACTGTTTCCTGGTATTGTGCAACGCGCTTGGATTGTTGCGATTGTTCAGTAGTATCGGTAATCAGGGCCAGAAACTGTGGCGCGGGGTCATCGCGCCGGTGATACGCCTGTATTTGGATGCGAAAATATACTATATTCCCTTGCGGCGACGTGCGGCTGAGGTGTTCGAGTGTGAATTCGGGACTTACACCATTGTGCACCGCCTCAAGCTGGGTGATGCAATCGCGCAGTTCGGGCAAGGCATCCAGTAATATGCTGCCTGGAGTCAGATTCAACCCGCAATGCTCAATATATTGCGTACCCGCAGTCGCGAGAATACTCCATTGCGCGTTGAGGAGTAGATACGCCATCTGGTGATGGTGAAGAATGGCATCGATGATCGACGGATCCATGTATGCCTCGTGCCCATACGTTATGATACGAGAAGGCGCCCTACCTGCTGAAATAACTTTTCAACCTCGTACCCTGTTTTTGCGCTTGTCATATAGAATGGTACCTCGTGATGGCGCAGCGCTGACTGCACATCACCGCGTGTAAGTATCTGCTGCTCACCATCGCTTTTGTTTGCGGCAACAATGTACTTACATCCGGGGTATGCGGTTTGTAAGGTAGTCATATGCTTAGAAATATTAAGAAGCGTTGCGGGGCGTGTGACATCACAGACCAGCATCATGCCCGCCGCCCCGCGCAAATAGCTTGCATTGCTTTGGCATACCTGCGGTTCGGTGGCAGCATCCCATAAGAGTAATACGACTTCGACTGTACCCCCTGCGAGAGAAATGCTCATAGGTTTACGCATCACATGAATCCCGAAGGTATGCTGCTGCTGATCATCGAAGCGCTGATATATAAATCGGTGGAGCAGACTGGTTTTTCCAACGGCGCTATCGCCAAGCAGGCAAATTTTTTTGCTGATACTCATGCATACTCACTGTCACAGGCTGTGCATGCCATGCAAGCGCTGTACCAAAAGTATATACGCGGCTCGTAGTGTGTCGGTATCAGCTTATGCTCTAGGCCGTTTTGGGCATGCACGGGGGGAGCGTTTAGGATATAGTTATCTATCTATAATATTGTACCAAAGGCTATCGGAGAAATATTTGGTAAGGTCTGTAGTGCGCCTCAGGCCTGATCTAGCGTTGCAGGTAGGCTCAACTATTCGGCAAATCAATATAGCTGCGCCGGTATGTTCAGCTTACCGCGCTGTGGATTGTAGGGCACAAATAGATAGAACAATCATACCATATTGCAGCTGTAATGTAATTTGGCACCAGCGAAGCAAACGAGCAGTGATAGTATAGCCGGAAGTGTTGGCGGGCACCTTTATTCTGCGCATTGTTGGCAAGCAGCGCGGTAATACACATGCATGTGGTAGAATATTGCCGATTACTCAATATGCTCCCCATCGCACTGCCCGACCATAGCCCAGGGAACGCCGAATGGTCGCTTTTACCACCAGTCAACAGCGTAATCGTATTTGTGTCGCTACGCCAGAACTCAGTATCGCATTTTCACTTGAAGATGGTGGACTCTGCGAGCTACGCCGTGTAAACGGTTCGAATGTAGTGGGCTTTGGTCGCCCCATGCCCGTGGTGGATGTGCGTCTGCACGATCGCGGATGGCTGGCGAACCAGAGCTTTGTACGCTATTTACACCATTCCGTCGGCGAGCGCGATGGCGCGGTTGAGCTGTGTATTACAATCGGTATTGGCCCGCTCATCGCACAAGATCGCTATCGTATCACTGGAACCCTAGTAGCGCGTACTGTTCTGCTGCGCAACGTTGGCGAAGACCCCGTTCAGCTTTATGGTATGCGCTTGCTCCTCCCATGGGTGTGTGTTGGCGCGCTCGAATCGTGTCGTTTTGATGCGCCGGGTAACCGCACCCAACCATACCTACCCCTGACACTGGCTGCCCGCTACCGCGAAGGCGCAGCCTTACCCACCGAGCTGCGCTTTGAGCGCGCGCCTACTGAAGGCCCAGGCGTGCTTATGCTGCACGATCCCGACAGCGAAGAAACATTGGCATGCTGGTATTACAGCCTGGATCATACTGCGCTACCTCTTATACAGGGTAACGACCGGGCACTTACCTTTACTCACGAAGTTGAGATCGACGCGCAGCTCGCAGCAGATGACGAAATTGTGGTTGCTACCCAATACTTGCTGTTGGTACACGAACCCTGGCAGGCCGCGCTAAGCGCAATTCAGCGCACATGGCGGTTCTGTGGGATGCGTGTGTTAGAGCAGCCAGTAGCGTGGTTGCGTGATGCGGCGATCTACGAAACGCACCCGGCGCTGTGGGGTGGGTTTGCGGCGCTGACGCGCGCGCTGCCGCGCCTACAGGCGCTCGGGTTGAATACCGTATGTTTGCTGCCAATATGGGATTTCGCAAACACCAGGGGCCAGCTATGGGATGGTAACTGGGCAGGCTCGGGCAACCTGCACGCACTCCGCGATTTCGAACAGCTCGATCCAACGTTGGGCAGCGCCGATGATCTGCGTGCACTGGTTGCGGCGGCGCATGTGCTTACCATGCGTGTGCTGCTCGATCTGCCACTTGAGGGTTGTGCCATCCAGGCCCCATTGCTGCAACAACATCCAGAATGGTTCTGCAGTGATACTGCCGGGCAGCCCGAGCAGGGTGTACAATTGCCCGATAGTGTTGCCTTTGATTGGGCACAGGCAGGTTTGCGTGCCTATATGCTCGATTGGGCGCTACAGCAACTTCAGCACTACCAATTCGATGGTTTTCGTATTACGCCTCCGCGGGCAGCACCCCAGACTATGCCGCAGTCGGAGCTAACCCTGCCAGCCCCGCGCATGGGTGTGCTCGATCTGCTCGAACGGCTGCGAGCTGGCATTGGTGCGCAATCGGGCGCGGCTCTGATTGGCGCGCTTGAAGGCCCACTATATGAAATGGTGCACGATGGCGCCTTGCACGAAGTAAGCCATCATATGTTCATGCAGCTCGGGCTTGGGCGCATTACCCCAGGCGATTTAGGCGCATGGCTCGAAGAGGCTAGCCGGGCAATTCCACGCAGCGCTGCGCCGATCTGCTTTACCGAATATTATCGTACCCCCCTTATAAGCCCGCTGGCCGATGGCCTGCGTGGCTCACGCCTGAGCCGGATGCTGCTGGCTGGTATGGTATTGTGTGGCTTTGTGCCGCTAATTGGGCACGATCAGGATAAAGTAGATGGCGAGTTCTTGTACCGCTTGCTCCATGCGCGCGAAGAATACCCGGCCTTACGCTATGGTCAGGCACTCTATAATGTACTACCCTGTTCGAGTCAGCAAGTATTTGCGGTATTGCGCACGCTGGCGCACGAGCATATTGTCGGAATACTGAATGTCGGCCCGCATAAACACACCATTACGCTCAGCCTACCCGTCGATCGGCTGGGCCTGGCCGAGGGCAATTACGAGCTTTTTGAGCTCTTTACGCGCCAGGTATGGGAAGAAAACGGTTGCCGGGTGTGGGCGCGCGATGATCTCCTGGCCGTGCACCTGACGCTCGAACCATTTCTTGCATATGGGCTTGTTGTGCGCACTGCGACAATAGCCTCGCCCACGCCTGACAATGAGGCCAGTGACGCACAGCTCACTGAATTGCTGCTCCCAACCCTGGCACATTGCGAAGTTGCGGCGGCAGTGAGCGGGCGCAGCCGGGCGCGGCGTGGCCGGGCCGGCGGTTCGGCTTGACGCTAGCCTGGGCGTAGGATATAGTAACGCTATACATAAATTAGGCACGCCAAATACTGGATTTCGTGTACTCGAAAAGGAACAATCTATGACCTCCGTCGGCGAAACTGGTGATCTCAGTGAGCGCATCAGTCCAGCGATTGAGGATTACCTCAAGGCAATCTATACGCTGGGGCGCGCTCAATCGCAGGTAACGACCTCGCTACTGGCGGAACACCTGCATTTCAAACCGGCCTCGGTAACCGGCATGCTGAAGACAATGGCTGATATGCAGCTTGTGAGCTATACCCCGTATCACGGTGTTGAGCTTACCCCAGCAGGCGAGCGCATCGCCTTAGAGGTTGTGAGGCATCATCGCTTGCTTGAGCTGTATCTGGTTGAGGCGCTTGGCTTTAGCTGGGATGAGGTACACGAAGAAGCCGAACGCCTGGAGCACCACATTAGCGAGAAGCTAGAGGCACGCATCGCCGCGCACCTGGGTGAACCGATTGTTGACCCGCATGGCGACCCGATCCCTTCGCGCGAGGGCACTATGCCCGCCGACCAGGCGGCGCGCTTGGCCGAGCTAGGGGTTGGCGAAAGCGGGTGTATCAGCCGGGTGCGCGATCAGCATCCCGAGCGGCTGCGCTACCTGGCCGATTTAGGCATGGTGCCTGGCGCGCAGCTCGCCGTGATAGCCAGTGCACCATTCGATGGCCCGCTGACGGTGCGGATTGGCGAGGCGGTTCATCCGATTGATCGGCGGCTTGCGCGCGAAATTTACATTGTGCGTAATGCACTCCCCGAAGAGCAGGCGCGCGAGGTGCAGGCTGGCACGGCTTGATAGCGTGCCAACGCTATATACTTCACTATGACCACATCCGCCACAGCCGCGTTCGATACAATTCTGCACGAATTGATGCAGGCACGCGCTGTTCAGCCGAATTTACTGCAATTTGGTAGTCTGCTCAGTGCGCATCAATATCTGCGCGCCTATGCGCTGGTGCGCCGCTATGTGCCGACGGGTAGCCAGGTGCTCGATTGGGGGACGGGCAATGGTCACTTTTCATACTTCTTGATTCGGAGCGGCTACCACACCACCGGCCTCGATTTTTTTGGTACTCCTACGATCTGCGCGCCTTTCGAGCCTGAACAATATAGCTACCAGCTTGCTAGCACCGACGACCCGGTACATTTGCCTTTCGCTGATGGCACGTTCGATGCGGTCGTATCGATTGGTGTGCTTGAGCACGTTCGTGAAGGCGGAGGCAGCGAGCAGGCTAGCCTGCGCGAGATTGCGCGCGTGCTGCGCCCGGGTGGCGTGTTCATCTGTTTTCATCTGCCCAATCGTTATAGCTGGATCGAATTTGTGCTGCGCCGTATGGGCCGTTGGTCGCATCAATATCGTTAGGACTTACGCAGTTGGCCGCA
>JAFEAS010000061.1:0-13031 GCA_018266315.1 Chloroflexi bacterium SZAS-1
CAGGCCAGCTGCGGTCGTCGAAGCCAGGCTGCATCCAATCAGGCGGCAAGGCGCGCAGATCAAGCAGCTCGGTTGGGCCAACCAGCCGCCAGGCATGCACCAGTGCGGCATCGCTGCGCCACGCCGGGCTACCCAGCACCCGCCACGACTCACCGCTCAGCACAGCAATCCCGCCAGCACCAGCCAAACGCACTTGCAGCGATGGTCGCGTCGATTCGGAGCGGCGCACATTTGGTGCCCACTGCACTAGGGCAGCCAGAGTATGCGAACCCGCCCCTAAGGTTCCTAGAGTATAGGTATCGTATTCATGGGTGAGCTTTGAAAAGCGCGCTGGCCCCCGCCCAAGCTGCACACCATCGAGCCACAGCTCATAGCGCGTATCGGCGAATATTGCGATCGTAGCTTCGGCAAGCGGGGCAGGCAGGGTAAAGGTATGCCGAAACAGCGCTACCTCGTGCGCGGCGGGCAAGCTGGCATGCGACCAGATCGCCTGCACCTGCGCAAATGGGTCGGGCTGCTGCACCACTGGCACGAAAACGGTCGCGCTTCGGCCAGCAGGTGCGGGCGCGGCCTGCACAGCCCCAAGCAACACACCGCCCACGAGCATGACCACATGCACCAGGCGAATTGCAAAAAATGATAAACGGTGCATACGCATACCTGGGGTATGTTTGATCAAACAGACTTACGTTGCTGGCTGTAACGTAATATAGATCGGGTCGAAGCGTACCAGGATGACATAGTTGCTACCATCGGCAATCGGCGTAAGCGGGTTGCCCTTGCGATCCGTCATACGAATAAACTGGGCTTGCGGTACGCTGATCGCCAGCGTCTGATCGCTTACTGCCCATACCACCTGCACCCGCCGGTCGAACCGACCGAATTCGTAGGCTTCGATACCATTGCCATAACTCAGCTTCCCCACGTACTCCGCGGTTTCGAGCTGCTGATTCAGCGCCTGTAACGAGAGATACGCTTCATTCGGGTTGTTCTGTGCGTCTAAAAGCCCAGTGTAGCGCCAGCCTGGCCCATTGATCGTATACCACAATGCACCGTGCACGCCTACCGAGAGGGTGCGCGTAAGCGTGCGAACGGCATAGACGGCCTGCATATCATAAAATGCCTGGCCAGGCGGGCTGCACCATTGACGGAAGGGGAAATAGTCGGGGCACATCAGTGCCGTTTCATTCATAAACAATGGCTTATTCACGCCATATTTCGCCATAATCTGGCGCAGGAAGCGGGCTTTACCCAGCACCCGCCCACCCAGCGATGTCCAGGGCGCGCCTGGAACCTGATCTGGGTCAACGGTCTGGTTGACATAGGGCATATAGGCGTGGTAGGGAACCAGATCAAAATACGGTGCCGCTCCGGCTTCAAGAATACCCTGCAGAAATAGCTCAGGTTTGCCTTTTCCCGGCTCGGTGGTGTTAGGCAGATCGAGCAGTAGCCCGCCGATCCAGATCTGCACACTCGGGTCAGCGGCACGCATCACCGGCGCAACTGCCTTCAGCATCTCGCCATACAGCCGCCCGCCGTAGAAGGGGTCATTAATATTTCCCCAGCAGCCAAAGCCGTTGTTTGGCGGTACCAGGCGCGGGTCAACATCTATTTCATTGCCTAGCTCCCAGTGGTGAACATTGAATTCGGGCTTGCTATAGCGCCGAATGACTTCGCGCATAAATGCTGCAAACGCGCCAAACTTGCTCGGGCGAATGGCTCCGCACGATGTAACAAACGGCTGATTGATCGTGGCCCACGACGGCGAGTCGAACACAACGATCTCGGGGGTAATGCCATATTGCTGCACGGCGCGCAGCTCGTTTTCAAGCGGCGCAAGCAGGCTCCAGTTGATCGGCCCGCCCTCAATTGGCTGTACTCGCCGCCACGAAATTGGCCCCATGCGCGCCCAGCCCGAGCCAAGCTCAACAGTGCGGCTCAACACCGGCGATCCAAGGGTCAGGGGGGCTTCGGCCTGCACCCCAAACGGCGATTTCCACGGCGAGTTGCGTGTAGCTATTGGCACATACAACGTATGAAATTTCGTTGCTGCGAGCTGCATATGTGCTGTTTGGGCCAATACCCGAGGTTGAGGTGTGGGCAGTACGCCGAGCAGAAGGGTTATTGTAAGCACGCGAATGAAAAGACCATATCTGCGGTTCTTCATGAAATGTTCCTGTGGTGCAATCCCTAAGCCTAGCCAGTATTATTGACCAGACACAGTTTGAGGATTGCACAGCAATAGAAGCCGGGCAATGGAGCTACAACACGAGGTGAGCAAGCACAAGCAGTTTAGCATCATCAGGGAAGTGCCTGGTAGAACGTAAAAATCGTCTGGATCGATACCGCATTTAAGAGTATCAACCCCCCAATGAGTGCAAATGTTACGCTTGTATGCCAGCGCTTAGGCCACAGCGCGCGCCACCCGCCAAGAAGTACCAGCAGCGTAACTGTTATTGCGGGGAAGGTGTAACGTGCCGATGGAATGACATAGGGTTCGCCAAGCAGCGGTAACGGGCGAAGTACCGTGTTGGCCCAAACCATCAACCCTGCGATAAGCAGGAAGACAATTGTTGGGCGTAACATTGCCTGCGATGTTGCGCCACGCCCCCACAGCCAGCGTATGCCACCCACTAAGGCCAGAAACGCGAGCGCCTGCGAAAGCAAAAGCCATACAGAGTTGCTGAGCCGCACATGCCCCCACGCAAATGATTGTACCATCCCATCGGCGGCGGGCTGTAGTAGTGTGCGTATAAACAGCGGAGCCAGGCGCGGCCCATCTAGCAACGCGGCAATCGTTTGCGACGGCGAACGGTGAATGTAGCGCACCAGCAGCTGATCAAGAGTTGCGCGAAGGTGCGGCCAGCCGCGCTCAGCGGAAGGGTTGCGCAGCAAGTTGGTGAAGGCTTGGCCGCCCCAGGTGCCGCTGGTTGCATTTGCATCATCAAAGCGCGGTGCCTGGTTGGCAGGAAATTCCCCAACCGCTAGTATGGCACCGTCAAGCAACAGATGTACTGCTCTGTCCGGCGGCTGGGAAGTATGCACATGTATCTGGTAATCGAGGTACTGCGCTTGCTCGGGCACGGTCAGTGTCCAGGCCACAAATGCTGGTACTTCTGAAACCGCTATAGGATGCGCGAGCAGTGTGGCAGGCTGACTAAGCTGGGGCTTATATCCTACGCCCAGGCTCGCAGCCAGCACTGGTTGATCGGCCCACACCCAGGCACCGATCGTCACCTTCTGCCCTGCCAGGCTGTGAAGATCAACATCCGCCAAGGGACTTACCAACGACTGCATGCCGCCAGTGATTGGTGGCGCAATCGACAGGGCATAGCGGCCAAGTGGCGCATCGGGTGTTTCAACGCGCGTAGGTTCTGCCTGCGATATGGCCGCATTCCCGCGATACCAATATGCTGCATCGCCCCAGGCAAACGCGAGCGGCAATACAAGCAGCGCCGATGCCAGAATACCCCCAACCAGCCAACGCCAGAGCCAGCCACGCCTGCCCCAAAAAGCCACCAGGCATGCCAGCAGCGCCAGCGGTAAGGCCACCGCAGCAGTATTTTTGGTGTACACGGCTATGAGTGCAGAGCCAAAGAGCCATAGCGCGCGCGGCCAGCTCAAACCGCGCCGGATTGTACGCGCCGCACCCCATAGAAACACTGAAGCGATTGCCACAGCCCCAACATCATTGTTTACGGCTGTCATGAGGTCAACAAATGTGGGCAGCAGCGCTAAGATAAGCGGTAACGCCCAGCGCAGATCGTGGCCGGGAGGGGTAAGCTCGCGGGCCAGCCCACCTGCGACACCGATCGTCAGCAGAAACAGCAGCAGCGACACAGCTCGTGCGATATACAGCTGACTAACAAGATCCTGATGGCGCACAAGGCGAAGTGGCGCGCTCTCCAGCATATAATAAATCGGCGGGTGATTCAGCTCGGTCACACCGACATCAATTGGCGTTGCATCATCAAGCAGGGTAGGCTGCGCCAGATTCCAGTAGAAATGGTGCTCAAGCATCGACGCGGCCAGGTCGCGCCGCATTGCCCGATCCTGCGCACCCGGCTGTGGCAGGCCCGCATGGTTAGCAATGAGCCAGGCATATTCAAAGTGGGTCGGCTCATCGTAGTGCTGCCAGGGTGGTAATAACGCCAGGTACAGTGCTCCCTGGCACAGGGCAATGATCAGCACAAGCAGCAAGCGCAACCCATCGCTCGCCGCGCGCCCCCGCAAACGCAAGCTGGGCAGCGCCACGGCGGGAGAAGCGGCTGATAATGTCGGTGTACGCAGCGAGGTTTGGCGCGCCATTTAGTACGCCCCTTGTCCGCCAAGCACAACTAACACAGTGCGCATAAGAATGCGAATATCGAGCATGAGGGAATAGTTCTGAATGTAATACAGATCATCGGCGGTACACAGGTGCTGGTGCTCGAAGCCACGCCGATGCACCTGCCACCAGCCAGTCATCCCTTGCGGCACAGTGAAGCGGCTCCATTGCCAGGGTTCATATTCTTCGCGCACCACCATGGGCAGCTCGGGGCGCGGGCCAACCAGGCTCATATCGCCCTTCAGCACATTGAGCAGCTGCGGCAGCTCATCGAGGCTGGTACGCCGCAACCACTGCCCCACTCGCGTAATCCGTGGGTCGTCGGGCAGCTTAAAGTTGAGCTTACCATCGGCGCGGCGAAATGCAACTTCTTCCCAGCGCGTTTCGGCATCCTGTACCATCGTGCGAAACTTATACATCTGGAAGATACGGCCATTTTCGCCCACACGCTCGGCGCGGTAGAGCGCAGGGCCAGGTGAGTCACGCCGGATCAGCAATGCAATGATCAGCAGAAACGGCCACAGTAGCAGCAGCAGCAGCGCGCTGAGCACAATATCAAAAAGCCGCTTCATAATGCGCGCTTTGTCGCTAATTGCTGGCACACGCAGCCCAACAATCGGTAACCCTTCGAGGTAGTGTACATTCGCCCGCATAATTGCAAAATCGAGGAAATCGGGCACCAGGCGAATGTGTACCGGGGCCGCTTGCAATTGCCGAACAAGCTCAACCGTCTGTGGGTGCGCTTCGAGCGGGAGGGTGATAATAATTTCGTCGATGCCAAGCTGTTCGATGAGCTGCTCGGCATCACTAAGCGTGCCTAACACCGGCCAGCCTTCGAGTTCCTGATTCAACAAGGCCGGGTCAGAGTCGATAAACCCGACCACTGGCGCAACGCCATTCCACTGGCGCATCAGGGCATTTGCCAAGCGCAAGCCGGTACGCCCGGCCCCGGCAATGAGGATGCGGCTTTGCGCCTGCGGCTTCCCAACGCGGCGACGCACAAACAGGCGCATAGCACCATAAAAGAGCAGTAGCGCTATCAGATCGAGCAATACGAAATAGATAAAATAGAGCCGCGATGTCTGGCGGAACGAAAGGAAGAGCGCCCCGGCAAATGTGAGCGAAGCGAGCAGCACCGCTGCCACCAGCCGCCACAGCCCATCTATCAGCTGGCCGTCGCGCACCAAGCGCGGCGTTGAGAAGACAAACTGCATTGCGAACCAGATCACGCCGACCAGCGGGTACAGGATGAGCGGAATGTGGTTTGCCCCCGGTTCAAGCGGTGTCCAGATCGAGAAACGCTCGCGCAGAGCCATCGCCAGGATCAGCATCAGCTCGGTAAGCAAAATGCTGCCAATCATCACAAACACATCGAGGTTGGTCGTGGTTCGTGGCTTCATGGATTTTCTCCGCGTATTCCGCTGGCTGGCAAGCCTTGGGCGGCAGGCAGTAGCGTTGATGCGGAAAACAGTGCACGGTGATACGGCATTGCGATACCCTTACCGCGCTCTAGTACGAGTGATTCGTACACGTGTAGCATCGCCTCAAGCATCTGCTCGGCGCTGCCCTGTGCCAAAAAATATCTAAAGCCAGCCCGAGCCAGCTGCACCCGCCGCTCGGGATACTGCATAAGCCGTACCGTGGCTTGAGCCAATGCTGCGGTATCTTCGGCGGGCACCAGCAAGCCCGCACCAGTGCATAGCAAATCGCGGGTGCCAAGCACGTCGGTGGCAACAATCGGCACGCCAAGGGCCATTGCCTCAAGCGGGGCAATCGGCAACCCTTCATAATCCGACGTTAGCCAGAAGATATCATAGGCAGCCATAATGCGGCGTGCATCCTCACGATGCCCAATGAAGTGGCAGGCATGCGCAATGCCCTGCCGCGCAGCCTCGGTACGCGCAACTTCGGCCAAATCACCGCCGCCACACCACACAAAGTGGGCTTCTGGCAGCACGCGTAATACCTGCGCTGCGGCCGCGAGGAAGCGGCCAGGGTTTTTCTGTGGGGCCAGCCGCGCCGCGGTACCGATCAGGGGTGCATTGGCTGGAATACCAAGCATGACGCGGGTCGCCGCACGCTCAGCATCGGTAAGGCGCGGCGGAGCAACAATACCATTCGGCACACACACAACCCGCTCCGGGCGCGCAATTCCAGCCGCAATAATCACGTCGCGCTCGCCCGGTGACACCGCAATAATGCGCTCACAGAGCGGGCTAGCCAATTGCTCAAGCCGCAGATAAAATTGTTTGTGCGCGTGCTGTGTCGTTCCGAGAAATGCTAGCCCATGCGGGCTATAAACAACAGCTGCCGGATTACCGCTAGTACGCACGGCCAGGCGGCCTAAAAAACCAGCTTTTGAGCTATGCAGATGAACCAGATCGAACGATTCGTGGCGAAGAATCGTAATAAGCCGCTGTAGTGCTGCAGCATCAGCGCGTGGGCTGATCGAACGCTGCATAGCTACCGGCCAAATGGGGATACCAACACTGGTAAGATAATTGACGAATTGCTCGTCGCCATGAGAGTTCTGGCGCCGCAGGGGGCACGCAACAACCGACTGAACGCCGTGCGGTGCCAACCCGCCTACCAGGGTTTGAACGTGAGTGCGAACTCCGGCGATCGTTGCCTCGACAATATGGAGGATTCGCATATGCACCAGCGCGCCCCGATCGTGTATCGTAGCTACTCCTTCTCAGGAACATACTACATTGGGTGCGCACGCGCCATTATAGCACAACTCTTTCGCCGCTTAACGCCTCTGGATGACAGGGCGTATGTGGGCGGCGTTGTTGCCTTCGGCAAAGCGGTACATTTCCGCCGCTGGTACGCCTTGTGGCGCTCTGTACCAACAGCAGCACACCAAATAGTTAGGTACCATACTTTTACAGGCACAATCAGTGCGCGCTATAGGCACTGCATAAGCACATCAATAATCTGTCACACAATAATTCACAAGTTGCAGGAATGCAAAGAAATCTCTATAATCCGCACATGCAGTGTTCATATAGGAAGCCCAGGATCATACACGCCCGCGCTGCTGCCATTATTGTGCTGCTCTTGCTTGGGGCACTACCTGCATACGCTGCGCAACGGTATTCCAGCGCTGCAACTCGGGTGTACCTCCCCATTGCAACCGCGATTGGCCCGGCCAGCCCCTTCGGCTTCGATCTTCGCTCGAACCTGAACGACGCGATTATGCCCTATGTGCGCAGCGCCCAGCCACGCTGGGTACGCGCCGGGGATGTGTTGTGGTCGGAAATTGAGCCAGTGCGCGGCGGCGGCTACCGCTGGGCAGCGATGGCCGAAGTCGAAGCCAATATTGCGCGCTTACGTGCCGCAGGTATCGAGCCAACCCTGGTAATTCAACGCTCACCAAGCTGGGCACAGCGTGTTTCCGGGCGGCTGTGTAGCCCGCCGCGCCCCGAAGCGATCGCCGATTTTGTGCGATTCGCCCGCGCATTGGCGGCACGCTACGCCGGGCAGGTCAATTATTGGGAAATCTGGAACGAACCCGATATTGCCCCCGCCTTAGTCAAAGACGAGCAGGGCATGGGCTGCTGGATCGATCCCAGCCAGCCTGATCTTGGCGGCGCATATTATGGCACCGTCGTGCGTCAGGTTGCACCAGCGATGCGGGCGGCTAATCCGCACGCCCAGATACTGGCCGGGGCACTTCTTTACCAATGGCCCGATGATGCCGGGGTACAAACATTTCTGAAAGGAATGCTTAGCACTGGCGCAGGTAACACCATCGATGCGCTGAGCTTCCACGCCTATGGCGAATGGGGCGCGGGCGATCTGCTGCTTGCGAAAACCAACCGCATTCGCCAGATTCTCAGCGCTTATGGGCTGAGCAATAAGCCGCTTTTCGCCACCGAAATCGCAGCCACGTGCGGCTCGAATATTCAATCGCAATGCCAGCCAGATTACACACGCTGGAAAACCCGCCAGGCAAATTATGCGGCGCGAATCTATGCCGAAACCATCGCCCTCAAGCTTAAGGGAGCATTCTGGTATACCCTGGCGCTCGATAATCCCGGCTTTCAATATAGCCAGCTCGTTGATGTCAGTAATACGTCCTTCGCCCCGCGCCAATCGTACTATGCCTTTACCAACTCGGCGCGGCTGCTGCAAGGCGCGCAGTATATCGGCCTGCCGCTGACCGAGCCGCCATTATCGCAAACTGGGAAAGTCCAGGTGCTGCCATTCCAAAAATCACAATCGCGCCTGTATGTACTATGGGTACCGCGCACCGATTTCCCGGTGATATATAACCTGCCGGTGCCAGCAGGCGCGCGCGCAATCTGCACCGATCATCTCGATAAAAACCCGGCAGCCACCTACGATTGCTCGGATACCAACCGCGATGGGATGATTCCCCGCGCTGTGAACGAGCTGCCGCAGTATGTCGAGCTGTTTCCATAGACCCAGTGTGTGCTACCATGCGAAACGCGAGCAATATCAGCACCACCTTCTGCTATAATGCACGGTGATAATTGACAAAGGAAACTGACCATGCAGCCAAGCAGCGATGAGCGTAAGCTGGCGGCACTGGCACATGCCAGCATTATTGCCAATATCTTTAACCTCGCCGGCCTGTTTGCCGCGCTGCTTATTTGGGCGTTAGAGCGTGAGCGCTCAGCGTTTGTGCGCGCACACGCGATGCAAGCCTTGCTTTACCAGGGCATGGTATTGCTATTTTCGATTGTGCTGGTAGCCATGTGGGGGGTGTGTCTGGTCGTGTCGCTGCTGCCAGCCGCACTTCGGCCAGATCTGTACCGGAATAGCCCGCCTAATTCATTCTGGATTGCGCTGTTGGGACTGATCATACCACTGGGCTTTGGCCTGCTGGCAATGCTGTATGCGCTGTATGGGGCTTATCAAGTGTATCGGGGGCAGCCATTTCGCTACCCGCTGGCCGGGCGTATTGTCAACGATGCGGTAGGTAAATCACCGGTGAAGCCGGCAACGGCACCAGCGCCGGTAGCAGCGCCAGCCCCGACCCCTGATCCTGTACCCAGCACCACACTAGCAACTGAAGCGCGACCAATACCTGCGCCGGATGCCGAACCACAAACGCCACCTCCTCCACCATCCAATGATGATCAGTCGCCCACACAACCCAGCACCGACGCCGAACCAACAGCCGATGCGCCTACCGCCGATACTACCTGACCGATGAACACGCCCGCGCGCGCTGCACAACCAATTGGGATATTTGACAGTGGCATTGGTGGAGCGACCGTACTACGCGAGCTACACCTGCTCCTTCCGCACGAAGATATCCTGTTCCTCGCCGACCAGGCGAATGTTCCCTATGGGCCGCGCGCTACCAACGAGCTGCGCGCGCTATCGGCGGCGAACACCTATTGGCTGCGTGCGCATGGCGCAAAGATTATTGTCGTGGCGTGTAATACTGCCAGCGCCGCCGCGCTTCAATGGCTCCGTGCCGAATTCCCCGCGCTATCATTCGTGGGTATGGTTCCAGCAGTGAAACCCGCAGCTGCGCAAACGCACAGTGGCGTAGTGGGGGTGCTGGCAACCCCAGCAACCTTGCAAGGCGAGCTACTCGATGAGGTGGTGCTACGCTGGGCGGGCGGTACTACAGTTGTGCGGCAAGGGTGCCCCGGACTGGTTGAACAGATTGAAGCGGGCGCATTCGATAGCCCAACAACGCTGGAAATGCTCAAAGAATTTTTGCAGCCACTGCTGGCGGCTGGTGCCGACACAATTGTGCTTGGCTGCACCCACTACCCATTTGTCGCCCCCCAAATTCAGCAACTCGCAGGCCCACAGGTACAGCTGATCGACGCGGCGCCCGCCGTCGCGCGACAAACCCTGCGAGTGCTGGCCGAACATGGACTAGTACAGCCCCACACTGAGCGGCGCGGTGAAATTACTTATGCCACCACCGGCAGCCCGGCGGCGATGGCACGCCTGATTGCACAGCTTGGCCTGCCGCCTGGACGTGTGATTCACGCAAGCACATAAATTGCTTGCCTGAAGGGCAGCTTTTCATTCGCTGTTCTATGCACGATAAACCCACACGCCACATCAATTCATCATATGGGGCGTAAAGTGACTCTTTTTTAACGATAGAGCACGTTATGCTCTGCTATAATGCCTGGCAAGGTCGCCGATCGGTAATCCTCAGGTGCTGCCCATGCTTATCCCAAATAGCTATATTCACGAGCGCTACCTCGTTGTCCGCACGATCGAACATACCGTCTACGAAGCGCTCGATATGTCGACTCGTGCCCAGGTTGTGCTAAAGCTCCTTGCTGGTGGCGGGCAACCCGCCGCCTGGCCCCAGATCGAGCACGAAGCCGCAGTGCTGCGTACCTTGCACCATCCGGCGCTGCCAACCATCCTCGATATTCTGCGCCAGGATGATGATGCAATTATCGTAAGCGAATATGTGCCTGGCGAGCACCTGGCCGCCGCGCAAGGCGCACCCCTGTCCCTCACGCAGCTTACACCCTATGCCAGCCAAGTGCTCGGCGCGCTAGAATACTTGCACCAGCAGGTGCCACCCATATTTCATCGTGGCATCAAGCCCCAGAATATTCGGCTGACGC
Organism: Chloroflexi bacterium SZAS-1; assembly: GCA_018266315.1. GTDB lineage: Bacteria > Chloroflexota > Chloroflexia > Chloroflexales > Roseiflexaceae > Kouleothrix. The sequence continues at coordinate 10,909 of JAFEAS010000061.1, forward strand.
CAGATGGCACAGTGAAGCTGGTTGATCTTGCACCGGCACGACCAACGACAGGTGCGATCCCCGCGCGCCCGGCCAGCAGCGGGCTTGGCTCGTCGCTTCAGTTTATGCCACCCGAACAGGTGCAAGGCGGCGCGCTCGATGCGCGTAGCGATCTGTACTCGCTGGCTGCAACCCTCTACTACCTGAGCACCGGCACACTTCCTGCACTTGCGGGCAAGCGCATCAATGCGCAGCAGCGCAACCAGCCCGACCCACTCCGGCCCGCACAGGAGCTAAATCCACAATTGCCCGCGCAATGGAGCGATGCTCTGGCCCAGGCGCTGGCGCTTGAACCAGCCCGCCGCCCGGCCAATGCTGACGCACTACGCCAGTTGCCTGGGTTGAGTAGTGCGCAGCCCGGCACCGAACAGCAAGTGCCAACGCTTGTAGCATTACCGCAGCCAGCCGCAGCGCAACCGCAACCCACAACCCTGCTGGTACCCGGTAGCAGCTCGGCACTACGCCCGCGCTGGCTGCTACCCGCCATCATTAGCGCCATTGGTGTGGTGCTACTCCTGGTAGTGCTGGTACTTATTTTGCTGCGCGAGCGCAACTCCAACACACCGCCTGTGGTCGTACAGAATGCGACTGCCGCCCTGCCGCAACCGGCAGCTACCGCAGTCACAGCACCAACAGTTGCAACCAGCGCAACGCAGGAACAGGTTGATAGTGCGCTTCCCACAACGGGTGCGGCAGTAGTAACCGCCGTACCTCGGCAGCCCAAGGTCGATGCCATTGAGCCAGCGGCGGCGCGGCTCGGCGTACAGGCGATCACCCTGACAATGCGGGGCAGCAACCTCGACGAAATTCTCGCAGCGCGGCTCGTTTCGGAAGCTGGCCCACCCATTCAGGTAGCGGTGCTACCGATTACAGCCGAGCAAGCCTCGCTTACGATTCCGCCGCTGTCGATCTCACTCAATGGTGAAATCGAATACCGGCTGGAAGTGAATGGCTCGACGGCAAATGCACCGGCGGTAGCGCTGCGCGATTTTATTGAACGTAAGCCGGTGAATGGCATCCGGCCCGAGTATAGCTACACGAACCGCGTGGCTACCGACCAGACCGGCCCCTACACGGCAATGCGCACCGAAGCGAACACCCAGAGTCCGCCACTTGGCGTATTGCGGAATGGCGATGAAATTGAGATACTGCGCGACGATGTACCCGGCTGGTACTACGTGCGTATCTCTCACAGCACCGATGCCGCGCAAGTGCCGCTAGTTGGCTGGATCGAGCGCTGGTTGATCGACAACCAGAATGTTCCGCCACGATCAACCGCAGTGCCAACGCCAGAAACGCTTGTGTTTGTGGGCAAGGTGTACAGCACACCAACCGATTCAGCCGTGCAGTGCGGCACAACCTTTGCCTCTTCGATTTATGGCAGTGTCGAAGACGAGCGTGGGCGGGGTATTGCCAATGCGCGGCTACGCATCACCTCGGCAGATGGGAAAAATGTGTTTAATCGCAGTACCGGGCGAGGCGGGGTATTTAGCGTCCCTGGCTTGGGCTGTACAAGCTGGGTTGTGCGGCTGCTTAGCGTGCCAAACACGCCAAATGGCATTCGCGCCAACACCGTCGTGGTACGCAATTTGAACGGCGGCCAGTTTACTGCTGCCGAAGTTCGCTTTAAGCTGCAGCCCTAGCCGCGCATACCGCGCCATGGCACAATCATTCGACCTCACCCTTTCCTCGCCGGGTATGCGCAGAGGAGTGCCGATGATAATACGGCAGGGTGAGGTCAAATTCTACGATGGAAAGCGTACTCAACTACTGATTGCGCTATTCGACCTTCTTAACGGCGTGCCCACCAAAGCCGCGCCGCATTGCCGCTAGCACCTTCGCAGCAAACGACTCGGGCTGGCGCGAATGGAAGCGCTCGTAGAGCGAGAGCGTGATCACTGGCGCGGGCACATCAAGATCGATTGCAGCCTGGATCGTCCAGCGCCCTTCGCCACTATCGTCAACGTACCCCTTCAGGGTCGTCAGGTCGGGGTCGTCGCGGAGCGCTGCTTCGGTCAGATCCAGCAGCCACGAGCGAACTACACTGCCATAGCGCCATGCCGACGCGATGGCGTGCAGATTCA
>JAFEAS010000061.1:13127-16056 GCA_018266315.1 Chloroflexi bacterium SZAS-1
CCCACCGGGCCACAGTGAACATAGCCATCCTGCGGGGCCAGCGTAAGGAAAGCTGGCTCAAGCCGCTGCACCAGCTCACGCTCACCGCCGACCATAATGCAGAAGCCATTTTCCAGGCCCCAAACCCCGCCTGAAGTACCCTGGTCAATATAGTTCAGGCCGTGCTGCTTGAGCATATCGGCGCGGCGCATATCGTCCTTGTACATCGTATTGCCGCCATCAATAATTGTATCGCCCGGTTCGAGCAGCGGAATGAGCTGCAAAATCATCTGCTCAGTGACATCGCCCGCCGGGAGCATCACCCAGATCGCGCGCGGGGCTTGTAGCTGCCCCACCAGATCGCCCAGGGTATACGCTGCCACCGCACCCTTGGCGGCCATTTCATCAATTGGCTCGCGGCTACGGTTATTTGCCACAACACGGTGCCCACCGCGCAACCAGCGTTCGGCCATGCCTGCGCCCATACGGCCTAATCCAATAATCCCAATCTCCATGGTGCAACTCCTTTATGGTAGCTTCGCGTATGGCTGGCATTATAGCGCTGGTTGCGAGCTTGTGGCGCAGATTTTTGTTGGCAGCCGCGATTCATGGGAAACGAAGAATTTGCGGGTTAGCGAAATTCCTAACACTCCATCCACATACCTGCGAGGCTCAAGCAGCGGCAGCGCACCGGGCAAGCCAGGGAATCGAGCGAATTTAGGATGGCGCGCCGCGCAACTCGACAAACTATGCACTGCGTTGTACCATTTGGCAGCATGAAGGCATATTCGCAGCGCCAGGGATGGCTTTAAACCATACGCCTGGTTTACATAGAGGAGGCAATGATGTTGCTGGCAGGTGATGTTGGCGGTACCAAAACGGCGCTGGCGGTATACGAACCAGGCCGAAATATTGGCGAACCGCTCGCCGAGGCAACCTTTCCGAGTAACGGGTTTGCCAGCCTTGAAGCCGTTGTCCGAGCATTCCTTACAACATACAACTACCCAATTGAGTATGCTAGCTTTGGGGTTGCGGGGCCAGTGGTTGCAGGCCGCGCCGAAGTGACGAACCTGCTGTGGGAAATGAGCGAAACTGAGCTGCAATCGGCATTAGGGCTGCGCGCTGTAAAACTTCTCAACGACCTGGAGTCAATTGCCTACGCCGTGCCGCATATGCTCCCAACCGATCTCCATGCTATCAATACCGGCGTTGCCATTGAAGGTGGAGCTATTGCCGTAATTGCGCCTGGCACTGGCCTCGGCGAAGCATTCCTCACCAGCGAGAACGGGCGGTATCGCGCGCACCCTTCCGAAGGCGGCCATGCTTCGTTCGCCCCCAACGATCCGCAACAGCGCGAGCTATTACGCTACCTGCAAGAACGAATTGGGCATGTAAGCTGTGAGCGGGTATGCTCGGGATTAGGCATACCAAACATTTATGCCTTTGTGCGCGATAGCGGCATTGCAGAAGAACCGGCCTGGCTCGCCGAACAGCTCGCGGCTGCGCGCGATCACACCCCGGTGATTGTGAAGACCGCGCTTAACCCTACTCGCCCATGCGCCATTTGTATCACAACGCTGCGGTTATTTGTTTCGATCTTAGGTGCCGAGGCGGGGAACCTGGCCCTCAAAGTGCTTTCAACCGGTGGCGTGTATATCGGCGGCGGCATACCGCCGCGCATATTACCGGTGCTCCAACAGCACGATTTTATGAATGCGTTTCTCAACAAGGGGCGTTTCGCCGAGATGCTGCAGCGCATGCCAGTGCATATTATTCTTAACCCCAAGGCAGCGCTCATCGGCGCTGCATCGTATGGGCTATCGGCCTGGCATTAACCAGGCAAGCCGCCCGGCTGCGAGCTGGCGCATTGTGCGCTGTGCGCCAACATCGCGTGAATTATTTCTGCCGAAAGAGATGAGCATGCAAACGACACCTTTTCCTGATCTCGGCGATCATCTCGAGATCGACCCAAGTGCGTTTATTTCGCCCTATGCCTATGTCCATGGCACAGTGCGAATTGGTGCCGATGCAAGCGTATGGCCTATGGTGGTCATTCGGGGCGACAAAGGGGTTATTACCATTGGCGCACGCACCAATGTGCAAGACGCCAGCGTGTTACATGCCGACCCCGATGCCTACCTTACGATTGGCGCGGGCGTGACGATTGGGCACGGGGCAATTGTGCATGGCTGCACCGTGGGCGACGATGTATTGATTGGGATGGGGGCAGTCGTCCTCAACCATGCCCAGATCGGCGCTGGCAGCCTGATCGCCGCACGCGCGCTCGTTACCGAAGGGATGGTTGTGCCGCCTGGCTCGCTGGTGGTCGGTATTCCCGGCCAGGTCAAGCCCTTGCGGGCCGATCAGCTTGAGCGTATTCGGCGCAACGCCCAGAGTTATGTCGACCTCGCGGCCCTGTATTTGCAGAAACAGCGTGACGATGCCAAGTGATATTCAATCCGATATATACCTTGTTGTAGAGCAGAGGTTCGTGTGTGGTGCCCGGCTACGCCGGGCACCACACACGAAAACCAAGCAATCAAACGGATTGAACATGATGCGGGAAATAATGCAAAACCGCACGATAAGCGCAAGCGATTCGCTTTACAGATCACTCAATGCGCTACATCCCTAGCAGCGTTAGAATCAGCGCCTTTTGCACATGCAGGCGATTTTCGGCCTGGTCGAATACCACCGACTGCGGGCCATCGATCACTTCGGCGGTAATTTCTTCGCCGCGGTGCGCGGGCAGGCAGTGCATCACCAGCGCATTCGGCTCGGCCTGCGCCATCATTGCGCCGTTGAGCTGGTAGGGCTGGAATACCGGGCGGCGGCGCGCGGCCTCGTGCTCTTGCCCCATCGAGGCCCACACATCCGTGTACACGGCATTCGCGCCCACAACGATTTCACCGGGCGACGAGCTAATCGCAATGGTGGCGTCGCTTTCGGC
>JAFEAS010000062.1 GCA_018266315.1 Chloroflexi bacterium SZAS-1
GCCTTATGTTTATGACTATGTTATACTATGTCCACTTGAGCTGCTATTGGCCGAAACGAGAACCTTATGCCGCCCGAGCGACCGCGATCTCTACGCGCTGAAGCCACCGGAAGTGTAGCCGAATCGACCGTGCGCGGTGTGTTGACTGGTCGAGGTTATGTCGAGCTTTCGGTGAGCGAGGCGCAATCCGCCGAACCCGAGGCCGAACAGACGGCGATGTTTCGCGATTTTGCGCGCCGCCCACGGCCTGCGCGCCTGTTCGTCGCCCAGTACCCGATTGGGCCAAGCATCTACAATCTGCCACTCAACGCCGATTTCTGGATTTTCGGCGCGCCCTTATTCCCCCATGGATTAGCGATCGAGGTCAAGTGGCAGCAGTCCACCGGCAGCGTCGATGAAAAATTCCCTTACCTGGTGCATAATATCAAAGAATGCTACGCTTGCCCGGCGATTGTCATTGCCGATGGCGGCGGGCAGCGCTCGGGCGCATTGCAGTGGCTGCGCGCGCAGGCAGGCGGTAACCTGCTCGCCGTGTTCTCGCTCGCTGAATTTCTCGCCTGGGCCAACCGCAAGCTTTGAAGCCACGGGCAGCGCAATTCTGCACGCTTACGTGCCCACCCCTTCGAGCTTCGCGCCCGCCATCAGCAAGCCCAGATCTTCGCGCGTCGCCTGATCGCCGGGCACAATCGCCACAACTTCACCGTGATACATCACCGCAATACGGTCGGCGAGCGACATAATTTCATCCAGCTCGGCGGAAATCACCAGCACCGCCGCCCCGCGATCGCGCTCGGCTACAATCGTTTTGTGAATAAACTCAATCGAGCCAACATCGACACCGCGGGTAGGCTGCGACGCAATCACCAGCTTCACCGGTCGCGATAGCTCGCGCGCAATAATCACCTTCTGCTTATTGCCGCCCGAAAGATTACCCACCGGAACGACGGCTGAAGGCGTGCGCACATCGAATTTCTTCACCAGCTCATCGGCATTTTCGCGAATCTTCGCCTCATCGAGCACGACACCATGCGCGAAGGGCGCGAGGTAGTAGGTGTTGAGGACCATATTATCGGCGATGGAATAGCTCAGCACAAGGCCATCTTCCTGCCGATCTTCGGGCACATGCGCCGTGCCAGCCTCGGTTATCTTGCGCGGTACCGCATTCGTCAGATCCTGGCCACCAATCACCACCTTACCCGATTTGGTCGGGCGCAGGCCGGTAATCGCTTCGATCAGCTCGGTTTGCCCATTACCCTGCACCCCGGCAATGCCAACAATCTCACCGGCACGCACTTCGAGCGAGACATTATTCACCACCTGCTGGCCGCGATCGTCATTGACACAGATATCATGTATGTTGAGCACCACCGCGCCGGGCTGAGCCGGAGCTTTATCGACCTCCAGCAGCACGCTGCGGCCAACCATCATTTCCGCTAGGCTGCGCTCGGTTGCGCCTTCGGGCGAGGTTTCGCCCACCACCTGGCCGCGCCGCAGTACCATAATTCGGTCAGAGATCGCCAGCACTTCTTTCAGCTTATGCGAAATGAAGATAACTGAGGTGCCCTGCGCCTTCAGCGTGCGAATCACGGCAAATAGCTGATCGGCCTCTTGCGGCGTCAGCACGGCGGTTGGCTCATCAAGAATGAGAATGTCGGCCTTGCGATACAGTGCCTTAATAATCTCAACGCGCTGCTGCTGCCCAACCGATAAATCCTTGACATACGCATCGGGATCGACATTGAGGTTGTATTCTTCCGAAAGCTCGGTGATGCGCTTACGCACTGTGGCACTATCGAGCGAGAGGCCCTTCACCGTTTCGGCACCGAGCATAATATTTTCGGCAACGGTGAAGACCGGCACGAGCATAAAATGCTGGTGCACCATGCCAATGCCGCGCCGAATCGATTCGCTCGGGCTGCTGATGCGTACCGCCTCACCACGCACCAGCATTTCGCCCGAATCCTGGTGGTAGAGGCCATACAGAATATTCATCAGTGTGGTTTTGCCCGCGCCATTTTCGCCCAGCAGCGCCAGCACTTCACCACGATGCAGCTTCAGGTTCACATCTTTGTTGGCAACCACGCCCGGGAAGGTTTTCGTGACGTTCCGGGCTTCGAGCACAACTTCACGATCCATGGTGTCCTCTATCTGGCGTCAGGCTTCAGCATCAGCAATTCAGTCGTTGCGCGGCGCTACTCAGTTTCGTATGGCGTACCAACCGCTGCAGGCGGGTAGGCGCGGCCAATCACACCCGCAAGCACCACAATTGTGAGCAAGTAGGGGAACATGCCAACGAACTGTGATGGAATGGGAATACCAAACTGCTGGGCATTGATCTGGAGCGCATTGGCAGCGCCAAACAGCAGCGCGGCAGCCCACGATCCAAACGATGTCCAGCCGCCGAAGATCAAAGCCGCCAGTGCAATAAACCCACGCCCGTTGGTAATCTGCGTCTCGAAGCTGGGCACGCCCTCAAGCGTGAAGTACGCGCCGCCGAGCCCGGCAATGCCCGCGCCAATCAGCACGTTCATATAGCGCATATACTTCACGCGAATACCCACAGTATCCGCAGCACGCGGGTTTTCGCCGACAGCGCGAGTACGCAAGCCCCAGCGGGTATGGAACATCACATAATGCACCACCACTACCAGGATAATCGCTGTCCAGGCGATTGGCTGCTGGCGAAAGATCGGCCCGACTACCGGCAGATCGGACAGGATGGGGATGGGGATTTGCGGCAGTAGCCCGGCTGAACGCAGGCCAGCTTTGCTCAACACCTGGGTATCGATAAACCCGGTGAGGCCAGCTGCCAGAATGTTAATCACCGTGCCACTCACGATCTGATCGACCTTAAAGGTAATCGAGAGCCAGGCGTGCAGCAAGCCCATGATCATACCAGTAAGGATGCCCGCCAGAATGCCAACGCCCAGGCTTTGTGTCACCGCCGCCCCGACGAATGCGCCCATCGCTGCCGCCAGCATCATGCCCTCAATCGCGATATTCACCACACCGCTCCGCTCACAGAACAGTCCGGCGAGTGCGCCGAGCGTAATCGGCGTTGCGAAGCGTAGGGTTGTCGCCAGCATACTGGCAGCGACAATCTGTGGCGAGTCCGAATTGCGGCCAAGCACTACCGTAAGCAGAATAAGCGCAATGACAGTGCCCATAATGAAGAGAAAGCGATTACGTGACATGCCCCCACCTTTTGCAGATTTCAACTAAGCGTACATAGGGCTTATTGTTATCTGCAATGCACTAACTCTTGCCCCAGCCCTTGCTAAGCGTCGCCTGGCCTGCATCGTCAGGTGTCGCTGGCACACGGTAGATCCAGCGAATGATTTGCTCGGCAGCGACGAAGATCAAAATCAGCGCCTGAATGACAGAGATAATATCGGAGGAGATTTGAGTGCGGAATTGCATGATCGTCGCGCCATTGCGTAAGCCACCGAATAAGAGCGACGAAAGCACGACACCAAGCGCAGTATTACGCCCAAGCAGCGCGATTGCGATACTATCGAAGCCATAGCCTACATTGAAGCCCAGCGTACTTCGGTAGTTTACACCGGCTACCTGCACCGCACCAGCCAGGCCAGCGAGCAGGCCGCTCAAGCCCATCGCCAGCACAATATTCCGTGAAACGTTGATGCCCGCATATTTCGCCGCCGACGAATTCGCACCAACCGTGCGTATTTCAAAACCCCAGGTCGTTTTCCAGAGGAAATACCACACGGCAATTGCGGCCAGAAAGGCCAGTACAACGCCCCAATGCAAGCCGGGCAGCAACGCGGGCAAGCGTGCAGACTCAGCAATTTTTGGCGTTTGCGCAGTCACATTTGTGGGGTCTTTCCAGGGGCCATTCAGTAAATAGCCTGAAATCTGCGCGGCAATATAGTTGAGCATGATCGTCGTGATCACTTCATGCGCGCCAGTACGGGCCTTCAGAAAGCCCGGAATCATCCCCCAGACAAAGCCCCCGAGCATACCTGCCAGCAATGTGAGCGGCAGATGAATAATGAGCGGCATCCCTTTGACGCCAAACCCAACGCCCGCAGCCAGCAGTGCGCCCATCGTCAGCTGGCCTTCAGCGCCAATATTGAACAGACCGCAGCGAAACGCTAATGCTACTGCCAGGCCAGCGAAAATATAGGGCGTAGCGCGCACCAGCGTGCCAATGATCGCCTTCTGTGTACCAAACGCGCCCAAAAACAAGCCGCCGTATCCATCGAGCACAAACTTAATCCCAAACCAGTCGCCGTTGAATTTTGGCCCCGAAAGCCAGATAATCACGCCGCCGACTAACAGCGCTGTAAAGATCGACAGCAGCGGCAGCAATGCGGCGCGCCCTAGCTTACGAACGGTCTGCGCGTTCATGATTTCCCCTAATATGAGAAAGGGAAAGGCGGTTGTCGTCTTTCCCTTCTCTCCAATAATAGGCGACTATGCCGATAGAAAAGCCAGGCTGCGTGTAGGCACAGCCTGGCTTGTATAAGTTACGATGCGGGCTTGGCCGGGCTTACGTTAGTCTTGAGCGAGCCGTCAAGCAGTTGCTTGCGCAGTTCCTCAATCTTGGTCTTCAGCTCGGCTGGTACCTTGCTATCCAGATCGTGGAACGGTGCCAGGCCAACTTCGCCATAGTTATTGCCGCCCTTCAGCGTGCCCTTCGATGCCTGCAAAATCAGGTCAGCGGTGCCTTTGTCGAGGATCTTGAAGGCACTCGACAGCAGCACGGCCTGAGCCTCAGGCACGGTCAGATACTGGTCGGTGTCCACACCAATCGCCAGCACACCCTTGTCCTTGCGCTCGGCAGCTGCCAGCAGCGCGCCGTTGCCAGTGCGCCCGCCTGCGCCAAATACTACATCCACGCCCTTGTCAATCATCGAGAGGGCGGTGGCCTTGCCCCACTCCGGGTCGCTGAAGGTCTTGTCGAACCCGACGTCGTTGTGATAGACGGTCTGAATATCAACATCGGCCTTAGCAGCCTTCGCGCCTGCGCGATAGCCCTCGCCGAAGCGCCATACCGGCGGCACGGCATCGGTGCCCAAAATTGCGCCAATCTTGCCCGACTTCGACATCGAGGCGGCCAGGTAACCAGCCAGGTATCCCGCCTGATCCTCATTGAAGACC
>JAFEAS010000063.1 GCA_018266315.1 Chloroflexi bacterium SZAS-1
GAGCACTGGATGTCTGCCCGTATGAGTAATATCAATCTGCTGGTTCGCGATGTGTATGCCTCAAAACAATTTTATACCACGGTGCTTGGGCTTACCGAGCCCGAAGAGCGCGATGGCCCGCCAACTATGGCGTTGTTGTATGCTGGGGGCTGCACACTAAGCCTGCAAGATGCCGAAGCGATTGGGCGCACCCCAAGCGCAAGTGAGGGTATCGAGCTGGGCTTCGAGGTAGAAGATGTCGATGCTGCCTGGCGGGCTATGCGGGCGGCTGGAGCCAACGTGCTTGGGGAGCCAGTCGAACAATCGTTTGGCCGCACCTTCGATGCCCGCGATCTCGATGGCCATCGACTCGTGATTTTTAGGTTGAATGAGCGATAATCAAAGACAGAAGGCCGCATTTCCCGATGCCCGTATTTTCACCCCTGCCGCGCAGCGAGCAGCCCGAGCTCCTCGATCAGCCCACGCATGATATTAATGCGCTGGCCGCGAACCTGGGCGATCTGCGCGCGCTTGATCGCTGGTTAGGCAGTAGCGCGCTGACCTGGCGCGGGCTATGGCCAATGCTGCGGCGGCTACCACCTGAGAACCCCTATACATTGCTCGATGTCGCTACGGGTGGGGCCGATGGGCCACCGTACATGGCGGTGCACGCGCGCCGCCATGGCTACACCTTGCATCCAATCGCCTCCGATCGACTGGCGGATGTACTTCAGCTTGCACGTGCGGCAGGTGTGCACTTTCCACTCATCCGTCACGATGCGCTACACATCCCACTACCAAATGGCGCCGTTGATTTTGCGACCTGCGCGCTCGCATTACACCACTTTGCCCCGGCTGAGGCGGTGGCGCTTCTGCGCGAGCTGGCGCGCGTAGCACGCTACGGTGTGGTCGTGAACGATCTGCGGCGGGCACGCCCGGCCTATTGGGGCGCACGATTACTGGCACTTGGCCCCTGGCACACAATGGCCCGCCACGATGGCCCGCTGTCGGTGCTGCGCGCGTACACACTGCCCGAGGCGCGGGCACTTGTGGCCGAGGCGAGCCTACGCAACGCGCAGGTGCTAGCCTGGCCGCCCTTTCGCCTGCTGATCACCATCAAACCATAGTGCATGCCGCACCGTGCGACACGCGGCGAACCATTTTCTTAACAGCCCCACCTACGGCCCACTGTGGTAATGGTCGCCTGGTAGAATACGGCATTGAGTCGTATCGCTAGGTATGATTATGCAACCACAATCTTCTCACATCGTCGCCCGCTATCGCCCCCTAGTGATCATTGCCCTACTCGTCGGTGTCCTTGCCTTCCTGGCCTGGTATGTTCGCCCCGATGGTAAGCTCAAGGTAATGTTTCTCGAAACCGGTGGTGACGCCGTACTGATTCAGACTCCCGCAGGCGGCTATGTCCTGCTCGATGGCGGCTCTGATCCGGCTGTACTGGCGGCGGCATTGGGGCAGCGCATGCCTTTCTGGCTACACACGCTGGATGCGGTCATTCTTACAGCCCCCGATGCTGCGCGGTTGCCTGGGCAGGCAGCGGCATTAACCCGCTATCACCTCAACCAGGCAATCATCGCACCGGCTGCGCACACCAGCGCCTTGTTCATCGAATGGCGTCGTTTGGTGCAAGCCGCCGATGTACCTGTTCATATAGCTCAAACCGGTGAGGTTTTTGGTCTGGGCGGGGCACAGCTGCGCGTGCTTGCGCTTGGGTCGGGGAAATCGGCAGGCATGCTATTGCGGCTGGAATACGGCGCTACGAGTGTCGTGTTCGACCAGAATGGTCTCGATAGCGATGTTCCACAGCACCAAGCCAACCTACTGGCCTTCCCGTGGGAGCTTGACCCACATGCGCCGGTGGTTTCAGCATTTCACCCGCAGGCAATTGTCTTCACCGATGGCGAGCAGGCTGCACATCCGGCTGAGCTGACATTTCGCGAGCGAGCGATTGGCGGTGCCAGGCTGTACCACGAACGGCTCAATGGTGCGATTACCTGGGCCACCGATGGTCAGCAAAGCTGGATTACCACAGAGCGCTAAGTTTGAACTGGAAAGCGTGCAAGTATCAGTAGCTATGCACCATAGAACGGCTCACAGCGAATACTGTGAGCCGTTCGGCTGAAGAATACAGCAGGCAGTAACGCTAACCAAATCGTTTAACCTACAAGGCTTAGGCAGCCTCCCACAGCGCGCACTGATCAGGCCTGCGACAGGATGCTATTCTTTGTATTCCGGTGGTGGCGATCCGCCCCATCAGCGGGATACCATCAATGAAAAAGTATCGCTCTGCCGCAGGCAAAAGCATCGACCGCATGCATCCTGCAACTTAGGCATAGCCCATGGTTTGGCGCAGATCGGTGTTGCGACTCAGGCGACTCAATACATTGCGCTTAACGTTGTAGACCTCGTTAATATCCCCAAACAGATCGGGCCGCTCCTGGTAAATTTCGCCCGGCTTCAGCCCAAGCACAAACGAGCCAATCACTACTGCGCGCTCAGCATCATCATTAAGTAGATCGTCAATGGTCTGCCAGAACTCGCTACGTTGTACACGCTCTAGCGCCTCTTCATCGGGCGAGCTGCACGGCGTCTGGTGTAAGGGCAGCGCCTCTTCAGCGACCATCTCGGCCCACGATTGCGCGCGCACACTATCGATAACCACCGAGCTAGTGCAGAGCTGGAGGTAGTGCAGCAGCGCCGGTAGAGTGGTGAAGGTAGCAAAGCGCTCGGGCGTCATGGCGCGCCAGAATTTGGTGAACGCCGCACTCACAAAAAACTCGCTACTCTCGCCACAGCCCGTAAATGCACCGCTGCGCCGCACCCAGCTTTCCACCAACGCGCTATAGTGGAGGTAGACATATTCCCACGCTAATTCGTCGCGTTCAGCCAAGGCCCGGCGAAATAGCTCGTAGGCAAAGGTGGTATCGTGAGTGCGGCCACGGTAGAAGTGTTCGCTCTCAACAATGCAGCGCTGCATCAATGCCGGTAGGCTTAGCGCGCGAGGATCGATTATCGCTGCCGGTAGCCGATCGCCTGTGCGCTGCGGTCGGTTGGTGCTTGCATTCATCGTCATCATCGCGGTCTCCTTTTTGCTGTAAACAAATGCCGGTGTTGCGGGCCGTATTTCTGTGTACAGCATAGCAAAGCCGCACTGCGGTACCAGTGCGGCTCGACTACGGTGAGACTACGGTGGCAAATTTAGGCTTTGCTCAAGGAATTGGGGCGGACAGCGCGCCAGCTACGGCGCGACTATCGCGTTGTGCATGGGCAAGCGTTGTTGCTGCCTTTATAGAACCTTAACGGAATGATGGCGTAACTTTCGCATAGCGCCAGCGCGATTTTTGCTTATACGGATAATAAATACAAACAAGGGCGCACAAAGGGGCGGATGCGGCACATCCGCCCCTCTATATTGAACGCGAGACGTGATCAGGCGAGTGGAGGCTCCCGCCTGGCGCCTCGTCGGTTCGCTGGTTATTGGCGCTATGCCATGCGCTCCAGAGCCTGAAGCACGCCCAGTGCCTCAAGCATCGATTCGGTCACTTGCTCAATCGGGCGCAACCCATCAACCTCAACAAGCTTGCCTTGCTGGCTGTAATACTCAATCAGGGGGCGAGTTTGCGTAAAGTACACATCGATGCGGCGGCGTGCTGTCTCAAATGTATCGTCGCTGCGCTGATACAACAAATCGCCACACTGATCGCATACGCCCGGGCGCTTTGACGGGAAGAAATAAATATTATGAATCGCACCGCACAGGCCACAAATCTGCCTGCCAGCCATACGCTTTACCAGAATGTCGGCTGGTACATCTAAAAATAATACTGAGTCAATCTGGCGCTGGTGTTTCGCCAGGGCCGCATCGAGCGCCACTGCCTGAGCTTCGGTACGCGGGAAGCCATCGAACAGAACGCCTTCGGCGCAATCGGGCCGCAGCACACGCTCGATGATCATATTGATCACCAGATCATCGGGTACCAGCGCACCGCGATTCATATATTCCTGGGCTTGCAAGCCAAGCGGTGTGCCCTGCTTAATCGCAGCACGGAACAGATCGCCGCTCGCAATATGGGTTACCCCTAGTTGCTGCTCTATTGCCAGGGCCTGGGTGCCTTTACCGGCTCCGGGTGGGCCAATGAGAATAATATCCATTGCTGTCACCTCGTAAGTCGCCGCCGACGTAGAAAACGCCGCCGGGCTAACTGTAAACGTCATTGTTCCGATCGAAATCGCCGGGTGCCAACCGAGAAATGGATGAGCAGTGCTTCTGCATCTGTGGAAACTATCACAAGTGTCCATGCGCCAGTTACAAATCAGTTCGTACCATTCATATGCGCGTAACGTGGCTACTATAGGCAAGTACGTGTAGTGCTATGCTGCTTTACGCCTGTGCTACAATACGCGCAATTCCCCTTGCAGCGAAAGGAAGAGCACTATGACCGATACACTGGAGTATCGCTTTCTATTGGCTGGCGAGCTACGTACTGGCACGCCCTACACGGTGGCATGTCCTTACGATGATCAGTCGGTTGGCACGGTGCATCGCGCCAAGCCTGCCGACCTTGAGCAGGCGACCCAGGCAGCTGTGCGCGCCTTCGCAACCACGCGGGCGCTGCCAGCGCATAAGCGGGCTAGCGTGCTACGCAAGGTATCGGAAACGATCACGGCACGGGCCGAGGCAATGGCGCGCACGATCGCGCTTGAGGCGGGCAAGCCAATTAAGCAGGCGCGCGTGGAAGTGAGCCGCAGCATCGGCACATTCGCCACCGCTGCTGACGAAGCCAGCCGCTTCCATGACGAAGTGCTGCACCTCGATGCGCTGCCCGGTGGTGAGAATCGCCCGGCGATCGTGCGGCGATTCCCAATTGGCCCAATTGCGGCGATCTCACCGTTCAACTTCCCGCTGAATCTAGTGTCGCATAAGCTGGCACCAGCGATTGCGGCAGGCTGCCCGGTGGTGCTGAAACCAGCGACGCAAACGCCAATCTCCGCGCTTACCCTCGGGTCGATCATCCTCGAAGCGGGCTGGCCCGCCGAGGCGCTCAGCGTGCTCCCTATTAATAGCCGCGATGCTACGCCGCTTGTGGAAGACGAACGCTTCAAGCTGCTCACCTTCACCGGCTCGCCAAGTGTGGGCTGGGCGATGAAGGGGCGCGCAGGCCGCAAACGCGTAACCCTTGAGCTTGGCGGGAACGCGGGCGTTATTATTCATTCCGATGCCGACCTGGCTTTCGCCGCCGAGCGCTGTGTAGTGGGTGGGTTTTCCTACGCCGGCCAAAGCTGTATCAGCGTGCAGCGTATTTTTGTGCAAGAAGATGTGTATGACGCCTTTATGGACGCATTTGTGCCCAAGGTGCGCGCGCTGAAGGTCGGCCACCCGCTCGACGAAGCGACTGACCTGGGTTCGGTGATTAGCAAGGACGAGGGCGAGCGTGTGGGTGCGTGGCTTGCCGAGGCACGCGCCGCTGGTGCCGAATGCCTGGTTGGCGGGGCGGTGCGCGATGGCGTAGTGCAGCCAACGGTAGTTGTGAAGGCCGGCCCCGAGCTGCGCGTCAACAACCACGAAATCTTTGCGCCGGTTGTGACGGTACAAACCTATAAGCGCTTCGAAGATGGGCTGGCGGCGGTGAATAATAGCGATTTTGGCTTGCAGGCAGGTGTATTCACCAACGACGTGAAGCGCATTTTCCAGGCGTACGATTCCTTAGAAGTAGGCGGCCTGATGGTGAACGAAGTGCCGACCTGGCGGCTCGACCCAATGCCGTATGGCGGAGTGAAGCAATCGGGCTTTGGGCGCGAGGGGCTGCGCTATGCGATCGAGGAAATGACCGAGCCGAAGCTGCTGGTGATGAACCTTCAGTAAGGTAGGATGCGGTCGGCAGTAGCCGTAACCGGGCACCCAATACGCATCGTCTACTGCTCTACCCACGCTTGCCAATCATCGGTAAGCGCATCGAGGGATTTGCCCAGCACCCGCTGGTAGTTCGCCGAGCCGGGGGCGCGCCCGCGCCCGCTGGCGTACAGGGCGTCGAAGGCTTTCCATCCATACTGGCGGGTCAGGTAATCGACAAACGAGGCCCACAGCTCATACGCATTATCGGCACCCGAGCGCTCTGCGGTGCGCAGCCGTAGCGGCACACCCGCTGCCTTCAGCTGCTGTGCCCGCTCGCGCCAGCTCGACGCGCCACACTGGTCGAGCCAGCGGATGCTTGCAATCCAGGTCGCTAACCCCTCATGCAGAATTGTGTCGGCCAGGCGCTGGTTCTCCTCGCCATAGCGCTGCGCTTCGAGATGATGCCCCAGCTCATGCATAACAATCGTAGTAGCGCGGCCAATATCTTCATCTGAACGATAATACACTTCCACTTGCCCACTATCGGTGTAGGCCATGCCGCGCACACCACGCTTGGGCGGCGTGCGATAAAAACCCACCGAAACGCGGCGCTTGAGGGTGGTGCCAAAATAATCTTCTGCAGCAATCAGCACGCGCTCGAACTTAGCTGCGCGCGCAGCAATCACGTCGGCGCTGAAGGTATTTTTGCCCACATAGAGATCAAGCCGGGCGGTTTGCGTTACGAGTGTACCACGCATTCTGGGGCCTTTGCCGGGGATATGCGCAGGCGCAGGGCGCGGCACCGGGCGCTTCGCCGGGGTTTTCGGCGCGCGCGGGACATCATCGGCGAGGCCACGGGCGTAGGCGCGGGTTGGCCGGGGCGCAGGGTGCGGCTGTACTACCGCAGGCGCGCGCGCAATCGGTGCCGCCTGGGATTCGGCCAAAAGCGTGTGGGTGGATGGCGCGCTAGCCTCGGGCATTAGTGGGCGAGCCGCAATCAGGCTCACGATCATAACGCCGCAGAATAGCAATGCCAGTGTGCGGTAGGTGATGCGTTTCATGGCATCGAGTGCGGCTGCCACAGCAACGCCAGGGCTTCACACGGCCCTTGGTTACGCCTCGGTCGCAGCGGGCAATTCATTTCAGGGAAATGCATGCTGCCCTTGTACCATAGCTTTACGCGTGTGTCAAATCACTACGACTTTAGACCGAGCCACGCATCCGACGAATAGCGTATTTGCAAATTGGTGGGCAATGTGATATAATTCACATATCCAATTAATGGAAGCAAATGATTGCGGCGGTCATTTCAGCGCAGATATTGTTCGTGATAGTGCGCTGCGAGGCTCCACGCCGCCCCCATATACCTCGACGGCTGCCTGAGTGATCGGGCAGCCGTTACCGCTTTATCGCGGTTACGCTACAATCAGCACTTCGAGCGTGCGCGGGCCATGAACGCCCTCCACTCGGTTGAGCTCAATGTCGGAGGTAGCCGAGGGGCCAGAAATAAGTGTGATTGGGCGGCGCGCAGCGCGCACGGTTGGGGTCAGACGGGCAACTGCTTCAGGCACCAGGTCAACAATCTGCTCAGCCCGAACCACACACAAATGATAATCGGGCAGGAGCGTAATGATGCGCCGACCCTGGTATTGCCCGGCATCCAGAATGATCGTGCCGGTTTGGGCAATACCCCAGGCGCAGCCAGTTAACACACCATCGCTAGCCTCAAGCTGCTCGTTGTTGAGCCTATCGTCGCGCAGCAGCTCAATCCCTGCGGGCACCCAGGCAGCGGGCAGGTCGGGCGGCACCACCAGGCGGCGCACGCCACGCCGGGCACACGCGGCGGCGATTGCGCTGGGCAATGCTTCCGCGCCGATCTGATGCACTGTAGCCTTATATTCGGCGACACGCTCGGCAAAGCGTGCAACCAGCTCGGGGCTGTGCGGTGCGCCAGTCTGGCGGTAGGTACGCGCCACTGGGACATCGTCGGGCTGCTCGCCCGGCGGTATATCGCGCAGCGCCGCGCGAACACGGCGTAGAATTTCGTTACGGCCTGGATCCATGCTCGTTCCTGTTCATTGTGTGAGGGCGTTTGCCTGCCCTGGATACGCATGTAGTGATGGGTTCTGTCCTTGAAAGAAGAACGTGCCTGGGTAAGCAACAGCCCGCATTATTACAAAAACAGAAAACCGAAACCGAACACGATCGGAGGCGTTGCTGCGAAAATCAATCTGAGCGCTTAGGTTTTGTTGCGCGCCGCCCACCACTCGCGAAAGGTTTGATCGGCCACCGGAAACAGATCGCGCATCGCAGTCCAGCCGCCGAGCGGGGGCGGCAGAAACGAAATTGCATCGCCGCGCACCAGCGGCCATTGACCCAGCCGCGCCAGGCGCTGCGCCTGCTCGTACAGCAGCGGGCTTTCGAACATGCGGCCGAGTGCCTGCATACCCACATTTTCAGGATCGAGCCGACTGAGCAGCCCGGCCTGCTTCTTGCGCACCACCCGCGCGCGCATATGCACCAGTACCTCGGGGATGTTAATTTTCACCGGGCATACCTCGTAGCACGCGCCACACAGCGATGAGGCGTAGGGCAGCGAGCCAGCCACATCCACGCCCACCAGCTGTGGCGTAAGAATCGCGCCAATTGGGCCGGGATAGACCGATTGATAGGCATGGCCGCCGGTGCGCTCGTACACCGGGCAAATATTCAGGCAGGCACTACAGCGAATACAGTTCAGCGTCTGCCGCCCAATTGTGTCGGCTAATACGCCGCTGCGCCCATTATCAAGCAGCACAAGATGAAATTCCTGCGGCCCATCGCCGGGAGCCACGCCTGTCCACAACGAGGTGTAGGGGTTCATGCGCTCGCCCGTGGATGAGCGCGGCAGCAGCTGAAGGAAGACCTCGAAATCCTGCCAGGTGGGGATGACCTTCTCGATGCCCATAATCGAGATCAGCACCGGCGGCAGCGTGAGGCACATGCGCCCGTTCCCCTCGGATTCGACGATGCAGACGGTGCCGGTTTCGGCGACGGCGAAATTCGCGCCACTGATTGCGACCGGTGCGCTGAGAAATTTGCGCCGCAGATGCGCACGCGCCACAGCGGCCAGCGCCTTTGGCTCGTCGCTCAGATCGCTGACGCCCAAGGTTCGCATAAACAGCTCGCGGATTTCGGCGCGGTTTTTATGGATAGCAGGTACAAGGATATGCGACGAGCTTTCGCCCGCCAGCTGAATAATTAGCTCGGCCAGGTCAGTTTCGGTTGCTGTAATGCCAACCGCCGCCAGCGCCGCATTCAGCCCAATCTCGTCGGTAGTGAGCGATTTGACCTTCACTACCTCACGCGCGCCGTGGCCTTGCACAATCCGGGTGACGATCTGGTTGGCCTCGCGGGCGTCGCGCGCCCAGTGAACATGCCCGCCAGCCGCTTGCACCGCCGTCTCAAGCTGCAGCAAATAGTCGTCGAGGTGGCGCAGTGTGCGCTCCTTAATCGCCCGGCCCGCCTCGCGCAGCGCTTCCCAATCGGGCATTTCACTTACCACACTGGCGCGCTTGGCGCGGATCGTCTGGGTAGCCTTGCCCATATTCCGGCGCAATTGGGTATTCGCCAGCGCCTCCTTCGCCGAAGCGTAGAAGCTAATTGGTGTGGAAGGCAGTCCTTCATGCTTCATGAAGCGCTCCTTACTTACTCAGTTGCAGCCAGAATTTCGGCGAGATGAATGGCGCGCACACCGGCGCGCTGGCGATGAAGTGCCCCGCCAATGTGCATCAAGCAGGAATTATCGGCGGCGGCACACACCTCGGCGCGGGTATCGAGTACACAGCGCAGCTTATCGCCCAGCATCGCCATTGAGGTATCAGCATTTTTCACCGCGAACGTCCCGCCAAACCCGCAGCACTGTTCGGCATTCGGCAGCTCTACCAGGTCGATACCGCGCACCTTGCGCAGCAGGCGCAGCGGCGCATCACCCAGGTGCAACACGCGTAGCGAGTGGCAGGTTGGGTGATAGGTGACGCGATGCGGGTAGTATGCGCCAACGTCTTCCACGCCTAGCTTATGCACCAGAAATTCGCTCAGCTCGAACACGCGCGGCACCAGCGCAGCAACATCGGCAGCCAGCCGCCGATCGCCCGATACCTCGGCCACGCGCGCGTAAAACTCGCGCACCATGCCCACGCACGAGGCCGATGGCGCAACGATTACCTGGTAGCGCGCAAACGTCGCCACGAAATGGCGCACCAGCGGAATTGCCTCGCGCTGGTAGCCGGTGTTGAAGTGTATCTGGCCGCAGCAGGTTTGCGCCGTGGGGAATTCAACGCGGTGGCCCAGGCGTTCGAGCAGCTGCACCATCGCGCGGCCAGTTTGGGGGAAGATGGTATCGTTGAAGCAGGTGATGAAGAGAGCGATCTGCATCGCGTTTCCTTTATGCTACGCATACCACACCCGGAAGCAGGAAGGATTAACGCTACTTCGCTGTCCAGCCACCGTCGATTACCAGGCACGAGCCGGTGACGAACGCCGCCTCGTCGGAAGCCAGGTAGAGCGCAGCGGCAGCAATCTCGTCGGGCCGACCCATGCGCCCAATTGGCTGGCGGGCGTGCAGCTGGTTACGCACCTCATCGGCAGTGTCGGGGAAGTTGCGCGCCAGGTAGCCTTCGACGAAGGGCGTATGGACGGTGCCGGGGCAAATTGCATTCACGCGCACGCCCGTGGTGGCAAAATCGATGGCAATTGAGCGGGTGATGCTGATCACAGCGCCCTTGCTGGCGCTATATGGGAAACGCCGTTCAACCGCGATCATGCCTGCCACCGAAGCAATATTGATGATACTCCCGCCGCGCGGCTCCTGGGCCAGCATATGGCGCAATCCCTCGCGCGCGCACAGAAACACGCCACGCGCATTCACACTCATCACGCGATCCCAATCGTCGGCGCTTGTTTCGAGAATATTGCCGACGTGGCTGATACCAGCATTATTCACCAGAATATCGAGCCGCCCCGTGCGCTGCACTACATCAGCAAAAGCGGTTGCCACCTGGGTTTCAATCGCTACATCGACCACCTGGGTGGTGGCTTTACCGCCTGCGCCAGTAATTTCGGCCACAACTGCATCGGCAGCGGCACGGTCACGATCGGCCACCACAACGATCGCGCCCTGGCTGGCAAAGAGCAGCGCGATTTCGCGGCCAATACCCGAGCCAGCGCCAGTGACAAGTGCCACTTTTTGGTGAAGCTGAAACATACGACCTCGGTGCGTATAAACTGGCGGTATACGATTAGAAGAAGAGACTACGCAACTTATGATGTACCCACACAGATATGAATACGAAAGCATAGCTCACTCCACGGAGCGCGTCAAGCCAATTGTTGTAAATTTTGACACCACAAGCCGCGTATGCTAGACTCGGGCGCATTCCAACCCATCGCCAGATTTGCTTCAGCTACGCACCGCATACCAATGGGCGTTGCGCTGTAAGAAGAGTCGTGTATGCAGCCTCAACCATCTTCCTCTACGCTTGGGCTGAAGCCTGCCCAGTGGGTACGGGTTTTAGCCGTTATAAGTGCATACCTCGTTGCTGTATTTAGTGGTGCGCGCTTAGAGCTTAGCGCCACACTGCTCAGTGCTGCCGCGATTGCCGCATTAGGCATTGCGCTCTATGCACTGGTTGTCGGGCGTATATCGGCGCCAGTAGTGCGGCGCGGCGCGCGGGCCGCAGCATCGCTCCGGCAGTATCGCCGCCTGGCAGCGCTGATCGTCGCTATTGTCTACCTTACCCTCACGACTGGCTCGTTCATTGCCAATGAAAACGCCTTACGGGCCTGCCTGGCACTGCCAATCTGCGCGATTGACGGCGCAACAGCAAACCGTAGTATGGCGCAGCTAGGCATGGGGCACCGCGTGCTAGCGGCCCTGGCCGGGCTTGGTGTACTCTGGCTGGTGGCGCGCACCTGGCAACTACGCGATGAACAGCCGGTACGGCGTGCCGCTATTACCGCGCTGATACTGATGGGCGCGCAAATTGTGGTGGGCATGATTCAGGTAACCCTGGCGAGCGATGGTTCGGCAACGTACCTGGCGGCGACGCGCGGCGCGCACCTGGCGGTTGGTGTAGCCGCCTGGGCAAGCCTGGTGGTGCAGGTAGCGCTTGTTCTGCATTTTCCACAAGCAGCAACCGCCCGGCCTGCTGCCCCCGCCGAAGCTATTGTCAAGCCGCCCTCTAAACTCAAAGATTATATCAGCCTGACCAAGCCGGGCGTGATTACCCTGCTCATATTAACCACGATTGCCAGCATGTATATTACCCCGGCAGGCGCACCGCCGCTCACGCTGGTGTTCTGGACCTTCGTGGGTGGCTGGCTGATGGCCTCGGGCGCGCACGCGGTAAACTGCTGGGCCGACGAGGATATTGATATTAACATGGGCCGCACCAGTCGCCGCCCAATCCCCAGTGGGCGCATCCCCGCCTGGCACGCGCTGGTATTAGGCATTGCCTTAGGACTCCTTGCATTCGCAATCCTGACAATCTTTGTGAATCTGACCGCTGCGCTGCTCTCGCTCGGCGGCTACCTCTATTATGTGCTGATCTATACGCGCTGGCTGAAGCGCACCACCCCCAGCAATATCGTCATCGGCGGGGGCGCGGGTGCATTCCCACCGCTGGTTGGCTGGGCGGCTGCTACCGGCGGGCTGACGTGGGGTTCGCTACTGCTGTTTGCGATTATCTTCTACTGGACGCCGCCGCACTTCTGGGCGCT